>JBKBRG010000378.1:0-3114 GCA_046292325.1 Tabrizicola sp. | reverse complement strand
CCGAGGAGAAGGACAGCCTGATCCTGTTCATCGACGAGATCCACACCATCGTCGGCGCCGGCCAGGGCGGTGGCGAAGGTGGTCTCGACATCGCCAACACCTTCAAGCCGGCGCTGGCGCGGGGCGAGCTGAACCTGATCGGCGCGACGACGCTGAACGAATACCAGAAATACATCGAAAAGGATGCCGCGCTGGAACGCCGGTTCCAGCCGGTCTATGTCGAAGAACCCACGGTGGCACAGGTCATCATGATCCTGCGCGGTCTGCGCGACACGCTGGAGGCGCACCACAAGGTGACCATCACGGATGAGGCCATCGTTGCGGCGACGGAACTGTCGGACCGCTACATCACCGGCCGCTTCATGCCCGACAAGGCGATCGATCTGATTGACCAGGCAGCGGCGCGGGTGAAGATCTCGGCCACCGCGCGGCCCGTCGATGTGCAGGAGCTCGAGGCCGAGGTCGCGCAGATCAGGCGCGAGCAGGACTACGCCGCCGCCCGCAAGCAGTTCGATCGGGCCGCCGAACTCAAGAAGGAACTTGAGGCCAAGCAGAAGGAGCTGGACGAGCTTCTGGAGATCTGGAAGCGCGACCAGGCCTCGGCCACGGCCGAGGTGCGTGCCGACCATGTGGCACAGATCGTGTCGAAGATCACGGGCGTGCCAGTGACCGAGCTGACCGCCGAGGAGAAGGACAAGCTTCTCAGGCTCGAGGACAGGCTGCACGAGCGTGTCATCGGTCAGGAAGAGGCCATCCGGGCCGTGGCCGATGCCGTGCGTCTGGCACGCGCGGGTCTGCGTGAAGGCGGCGGTCCCACCGCGACCTTCCTGTTCCTCGGCCCCACCGGCGTGGGCAAGACGGAACTGGCCAAGACGCTGGCCGAAGTGATCTTTGGTGATCAGGACGCAATGATCCGGATCGACATGTCGGAATATGGCGAGCGCCACTCGGTCGCCCGGCTGGTTGGTGCGCCTCCGGGATACGTCGGCTATGACGAAGGTGGACAACTCACCGAGAAAGTCCGCCGTCGGCCTTACGCGGTCGTCCTGCTCGACGAGATCGAGAAGGCACACCCGGATGTCTACAACATCCTGCTTCAGGTGTTCGACGACGGTCGCCTGACCGACGGCAAGGGCCGCGTGGTGGACTTCGCCAACACGATCATCATCGCGACCTCGAACCTTGGCTCGGACATCATTCAGCGCAACCTCAAGAAGCGCGGCACCAAGGAGTTCGACGAGGCGAAGCAGAAAGCCGAACTGATGGAGGTTCTGCGCGGACACTTCCGCCCCGAGTTCATCAACCGGATCGACGAAATCATCGTGTTCCACTCGCTGAACCAGACGGAGATCCGCCAGATCGTCGCGTTGCAGCTGAACCGGGTGAAACGGACGGCCCTGGGCCAGGGCGTCGAACTCGAATTCGACGCAAGCGTGGTGGACCACTTCGGTGCTGTAGGCTTCCGTCCCGAATACGGTGCCCGCGAGTTGCGCCGGTTGATCCGGTCGGAACTTGAGACCGCGTTGGCCCGCGAGATGCTTTCCGGCCGGATCGAGGATGGTGACAAGGTCCGCGTCGCCTGGTCGACGGACGAGCAGAAGGTCGTGTTCGAAAAGATCGCCAGGGACGCCGGTCGGGGCAATCAAGCCGGGGGCGGCAGCGGCCTGTCCAGCGAAGCAGCCGGAAACAAGGCGGCCGCTCCGGCGTCCGATGTCCCTCACGATTCGAGGGATGAGGCGCAGTCCAGGGACGACAGACCAGCGGTCGGCTGACACAGCAAGCGAAGGGCCCGGCACGAGGCGTATCTGCAGAATTCTGCCGTGTGAGGATTCACTCGGTGAATCCAGTGGGTTAGACGTCTGGGATGAGCAAGCCGGATCGCCCCGGTTACCGTGCCACGAACTGGCCCATGGACAACCGCGCGCTTGAGCGCCGTGGGTCGATCCTGCTGATCCTGATTGACCCCGAGATGCTGTGGCTTGCGGAGCCGGCGGGCAAGATGGGCAGGCCAGCGGTGTTCTCGGATGTGGCGATCCAGTTGTGCCTTTCCCTCAAGGTTCTGTTCAGGTTGCCGCTTCGCCAGACGGTCGGCATGGTGCGGGCACTTCTGAAGCTCGCGGGTCTGGACTGGCCCGCGCCGGACGACACCACCCTGTGCCGCCGCCAGAAGACGCTGGCCGTCCAGATCCCCCATCGCCGGGCTGACGGCCCCCTGAACCTGCTCTTGGACAGCACCGGGATCAAGTTCCCCGGCGAGGGCGAATGGCACGCCCGCAAGCACGGCCCCGCGCGCAGACGTCAATGGCGCAAGGTTCATCTGGCCATGGACAGGGCCACATCCGACATCCGTGCGGTCGAGTTCACCTCCAGCCGGGAGGGTGACAGCCCGACCCTGCCTGCCCTGCTCGACCAGACCCCTGAGGACGAGCAGACAGGCTCGGTCACGGCGGGTGGGGCCTGCGACACCCGTCGTTGCCACACCGCCATTCTCGAACATGGGGCCACAGCCATCATCCCGATCCGCAAGAACGGGCGGCTTTGGCGGGAAGACAGCCCGGCCGCCGTCGCACGAAACGCAATCCTGCGCGCCGTTCGCGAAGAGGGCCGTGCAGCCTGGAAACGAAGGAACGGCGACCATGTCAGAAGCAGGGCCGAGGCAAAGATGCGATGCCTGAAAGCCTTCGGAGACCGCATCGCCGCCAGAGACCCGGACCGCCAGACCGCAGAAATCCACATCCGCGTCGCCTTGATGAACCGCTTAAACGCCCTCGACACTGCCGACGTCGTCCGCTGTGCATGAAAACAAAGGGGAAAGGGGCTTCACGCCTCAAAGCCGAATAACGCAACAATGCCGAAGCGACAACCTGATCCCGGCAGGACAGCCCCAGCGCGGCGCAGGCCTCACGAAATCGTGAGCGGGCTGCCCGGTCTCGGATTTAGACAGCCCACACGACAGACAAGCCCAGCGCCATCGCGTTTAGTGCCTATCTAGTGCCCCAAGCGGGAAGGGCAGAAAAAGCCAATCATTTCAATGATAATGGCGGACAGTGAGGGATTCGAACCCTCGAGACGGTTCCCCGCCTACACACTTTCCAGGCGTGCGCCTTCGACCAC
>JBKBRG010000377.1:0-3120 GCA_046292325.1 Tabrizicola sp. | reverse complement strand
GCCGCCCGCGGGCAGGCAATGGCATCTGGCGGTCGATGGCGCGACCTCCGGCCCCTTCGCGGAAAGTGATCTGGCCCGCATGGCGTCCGAAGGCCGGCTCTCGCGCGCGACCATGGTCTGGACCCCCGGTCAGGACGGCTGGAAGATGGCCGCCGAGACCGAGCTTGCCCGCCTGCTGGACCAGGTGCCGCCCCCGCCGCCGAAACCCTGATCCACCATGCCGCAGGACGAATACCGCTGGCCCTGCTCTCAGTGCGGCGCCCAGTTGCGCTATGCGCCGGGCCAGACGCATCTGGTCTGCGCCCATTGCGGCCATGAACAGGACATCCCGGCCGAGCCGCCCCGCACCCGCGCCCGCGCGTTGCAGGAACTCGACCTCGCCCGGGGCCTCGGCGACGATCTGTCCAGCGCCGACATGGAAGAGGTGCGCACCACCTCCTGCCCCGGCTGCGGCGCCAGGATCGAGGTCACGGGTGCGACGCATGCCACCTCCTGCCCGTTCTGCGACACGCCGGTCGTGCTGGACACCGGAACCGCGCGGCAGATCAAGCCGCAGGCGCTGGTGCCCTTTGTCTTGAGCGAATCCGAGGCGCGGCAGCGGATGATCGCCTGGATGGGCAGCCTCTGGTTCGCGCCCGGCACGCTTCTGGAATATGCCCGCAAGGGCCGCGCGCTGACCGGGATCTATGTGCCCTTCTGGACCTTCGACGCCGCGACCACCAGCCGCTACACCGGCGAACGCGGCGAATACTATTACGAGACGCGGACCGTGCGGGTGCGGGTCAACGGCCGGATGGAGACGCGGCAGGAACAGGTCCGCCGCACGCGCTGGTATCCCGCCTCGGGCCGGGTGGCGCGGGATTTCGACGACATGCTGGTCATGGCCTCGCGCAGCCTGCCCAAGCGGCTGGGCGACGAGCTAACCCCCTGGGATCTGGGCGCTCTGGTGCCCTATGCGCCGGACTATCTCGCGGGGTTCCAGGCCGAGGGCTATACCGTGCCCCTGGCCGAGGGCCACCGCGAAGCGCGCGACCGGATGGAGAACGTGATTCGCAGCGACGTGCGGCGCGACATCGGCGGCGACGAACAGCGCATCCACGACATCCAGACCCGATGGTCGGACGAGACCTTCAAGCACATCCTCCTGCCGGTCTGGATGGCGGCCTACAGATACAACGGGAAAAGCTACCGCTTTCTCGTCAACGGCCAGACCGGAGAGGTGCAGGGCGAACGTCCCTGGTCGATCTGGAAGATCGCCTTCGCGGTGCTGCTGGTCGCGGCACTGGCGCTCGGGGCGGTCTATCTGTCGGACCCGCAGGCCTTCGGGCTGCCGGAACCGGACTGGATGAACTGACCCTCACTCCTTGTCGCGCTGGAAGAACAGCATGTAGCCGGCATAGACCCCGGCGGCCAGGAACATCACGCCCCAGAACGGCGCCTGCATCCAGACGAACTCCACCACAGCCCAGGCCAGGGGCAGGACCACGACCAGCCAGCGCACCCATGCGTGCCGGAAGAAGGGGTCGTTCGGATCGAGAAATTTCATGGCCCATCGCCCCCCGTTCGTGGCATCCTGAGGTGACACAGGGAGGACGACATGCCCCAGATTGTCAAGGATTTCCAAGGACAAACCGTCATCACCACCTTCGAGACCACCCCGGCCATGGCGTTCGACCTGGCCGAGGCGCTGGAAGCCGCCTACCGCGACTGCATCAGCCGCCAGCCCGGCTTCATTGCCGCGGGCCTGCACATGAACGACGCGCGGACCCGAATCTGCAACTATTCGCAGTGGCGCTCGCGCGAGGATTACCAGGCCATGCTGCGCACCCCCGAGATGCGCGAGAGGAACCGCCGGATCAACGAGCTCTGCCGCGGGTTCGAGCCGGTGATGTACGAGGTGACGGGCGTGTTCTGACGCCCTCAGCGCCCCTTCCAGACCGGATCGCGCTTTTCGGCGAAGGCGCGCGCGCCCTCCAGCTGGTCCTCGCTGGAATACAGCCGGTCCACCGTGGCGAACTGGCGCTTGGTGATCCGGTTCAGCGCATCCTGAAAGCGCATGTCCTCGGCCTCGCGCACGATCTCCTTGATCGCGGCATAGACCAGCGGCGGGCCGGATTCCAGAAGCCGCGCCAGATCCCAGGCCTTGGCCATGAGCTCTCCGGGTGCGCAGATCTCCTTCACCAGACCCCAGCGATGCGCCTCGTCCGCATCGAACCAGCGCCCGGTCAGCAGCAGGTCCATCGCCACATGATACGGGATGCGCTTGGGCAGCTTGATGCTGGCGGCGTCGGCCACGGTGCCAGACCGGATCTCCGGCAGGGCGAAGGTGGCATTCGCCGAACACAGGATCAGGTCTGCGCTCAGCGCCAGCTCCAGCCCGCCGCCGCAACAGATGCCCTGCACCGCCGCGATCACCGGCTTGTTGAGGTTCGGCAGCTCCTGCAAGCCGCCGAAGCCACCCACGCCATAATCGCCATCGACCGCATCGCCCTCGGCCGCGGCCTTCAGGTCCCAGCCGGGGCAGAAGAACTTCTCGCCCGCCGCCCGCAGGATGCAGACCCGCAGGCTGTCATCGTCGCGGAAATCGCGGAACACCAGCCCCATGATCCGGCTGGTCTTCAGATCGATCGCATTTGCCTTGGGCCGGTCGAGCGTGACCTCCAGGATGGCGCCCTCGCGCCGGGTCAGGATCGGACCCTCCGTTCGCATTTCCATCATGTTGCCCTCCTTACCAGCGCATCCACCGCCACGGCGCCGGTCTCGCACACCATGACCGGGTTGATCTCGATCTCCTCCAGACCCTCGTCACCCAGCATCAGATCCCCCAGCCGGACCGCCATTGCCGCGACCGCCGGCATGTCGGCCTTCGGGCGACCGCGATAGCCGTCCAGCAGCGGCCAAAGGCGCAGGCCGCGCGCCGCCTCCAGCACCTGCGCCGCGGTCACCGGCAGGATCAGCGTCACCGTATCGGCCAGCACCTCCGCCGTCACCCCGCCCATCCCCAGGGTCAGCGTCACGCCGTAGACAGGATCGCGACGCAGGCCCAGCAGCACCTCGGCCACCGCACCCGTCACCATCTCCTCGACAAGGTAGCCGGTCGCCCCGGGCATCGGTGCCTGC
>JBKBRG010000376.1:0-3142 GCA_046292325.1 Tabrizicola sp. | reverse complement strand
CGCGCGTTCTGCCGCCTCGTCCACCGCGGCCGCGGCCAGGGCCGCCGCGGCGCCTGCCGCGACAGCTGGCGCCGATCTTGGGGCCGCAGCGGCCGCGTCGATCCCCAGATCCTGCTGCACCTCCAGCGGCCTCGCGGCTTCGGCGCGGCGGGCCTGCGCCTCGCGTTCGGCCTCCTCGCGCAGGATGGCCAGCACCGACTCATCCACCGCATAGGCCTTCGGCGCCGCCGTGGCGGACGCGGCCGCGGTCTCCGGGATGGCAGCGTCGTCCTCCGGGTCCGCCACGCCCTCTCCGGTCGCCGGGGCTTCGGGGGGCACCACCGCAGGGTCCGGCTGCGGCTCGACCGGCGAAGCCACGGGCTCGACCGAAGGCTCGGCCACGGCCGGCGTCTCGGGCGCGGCCACGGGTGCGACGGCCGCCGCAGCCTGTTCGGGCTCTGCCACCGGTTCCGGCACCGGCTCCGTTCCCGGGGGCACCTCCGCCGACGGCGCCGCCGGTTCGGGCGCGCTGGCCTGCGGCACGGGCTTCGGCTCTGCGACCGGTGCTGGCGGTGCCGGGGGCGTCACCGCCGTCGCGGCTGGCGGAGCAACCGCAGCGGGCTCTGCCCCCGCCGCGCGCGGCCGCATCTGATACCAGGCATGCCCGCAGTTGGCGCATTGCACGTCGCGTCCCGTTTCCGGAATCGCGTCCTCGGGCACCTCGTACTTGGCCTCGCAATTCGGGCAAACCAAACGCATTCCTGTCCCCTCAACGCCTGTTTTTCCGGTCGCCACTTGAACTTGTAATCCTTAATTCCTGTCGTTCCAAGGCTTTGTCGCGCGCCCTTGTGCAATCGTTTCCGCCTGTGCGATGGAAAGCGCAGTCATTTCGGAGCACCGCAGGATGGCGGCCCGAAGCCGAAAGCAGGGGATGACCGTGATCAGCTTCGAGAACGTGGCCTACAGCTATGGCGGGGGCGAACTTCTGTCGAATGTCTCGCTGAAGCTCGCGCCGGGGTCGTTCCACTTCCTGACCGGCCCGTCGGGTGCGGGCAAATCCACCTTCCTGAAGCTCGCCTATGCCGAGTTGCTTCCCACCTCGGGCCGCGTCATCCTGTTCGACAAGGACGTGACAAAGCTGTCGCGCGACGATGTGGCCCGCACCCGCCGCCGCATCGGCATCGTGCACCAGGACTGCAAGTTCCTCGACCACATGACGCTGGCCGCTAACATGGCGCTTCCCTTCACCGTGTCCGACCGCGAAAGCAGCGCCCAGGACATGGAGGAGCTGCTCGCCTGGGTCGGGCTGAAGCACCTCGCCGACGCGCTGCCGCCGCAGCTTTCGGGGGGCGAACGCCAGCGCGCGGCCCTGGCCCGCGCGGTGATCGTCGATCCCGACATCATCCTTGCCGACGAACCCACCGGCAACGTGGACTGGGAGATGTCGCTGCGCATCCTCACGCTCCTGGTCGAGCTGAACAAGATGGGCAAGACCATCCTCGTCGCCACCCATGACCTGAACCTGATCCGCCAGGCCAAGGCCCAGGTTCAGGCGCGCGTCCTGCGCATCGTCAGGCACCGCGTCCAGCTTGCGGGGGCCGACCTGTGAGACTGCCGACCGCCAAGCCCGCCTCGCCCGCGACCCGCGCGCTGGAGGTCGTGCCTCCCTCCGGCCCGACAGCCTGGCTGACCACCTTCACCGCCGGGGCGATGACCTTCCTCTGCGTCTTCGCCCTCGCGCTCTCGCTCGCCTCCGGCCGTCTTGCCAACCGCTGGTCGGAGGCGCTGGCGAAAACCGCCACCATCCGCCTCTCGGCCCCCGCCGAACAGGTGCAGATCCAGACCGACGCGATCCTCGCCACGCTGGCCACCACGCCCGGCATCGCCAGCTTCCGCGCGCTCGACGACGCCGAGACGCGGGCGCTCCTCGAACCCTGGTTCGGCCCCGGCCTGCCGGTCGAGGCCCTGCCGATCCCGCGCCTGATCCAGGTGGTGGAAGGCGACCCGCCCTACGATTCCGAGGGCCTGCGCCAGCGCCTCGCCGCCGAGGCTCCCGGTGCGGTGCTGGACGACCACACCCGCTGGCGCCGCCCGCTTGCCGAGGCCGCGTCCCGCATCCGGCTTCTGGGGATCCTGTCCATCGCGCTGATCGGGGCCGCCATGGCCGCGATGATCACCCTCGCGGCCCGCGCGGCGCTCGCCGCCAATGCCGAGGTGATCCATGTCCTGCGCCTGGTCGGCGCCAAGGACAGCTACATCGCCCGCGCCTTCGTGCGCCGCTTCACCCTGCGCGCCCTGACCGGGGCCGCGATCGGCGCGGCGGCCGGGCTGGTCGGCGTGGCCGCGCTGCCCGCCGCCGATGCCGCCGGGGGCTTCCTGACCGGGCTCGGCTTCACCGGCTGGGGCTGGCTCTGGCCCTTGGCCCTGCCACCCCTTGCCGCCCTCGTGGCCTTCCTTGCCACCCGCCGCGCCGCCTTCCAGAAACTGCGGGAACTGACATGACCCCGATCCGCTGGCTGCTTTCGCTGATCTTCATCGTCCAGATGTATCTGGTCATGGCGGTGATGGCCGTGCTCTTTGCCCCCTGGGCACTCGTCTCGCGCCGTGGCGCGAGGTTCGCGGCCAGGACCTACTGCCGCTGGGTCATCGTCTCGCTGCGGCTTCTCACCGGCCTGCGCTGCGAGGTGCGCGGCACACCGCCCACGGCAGAATGCCTGATCGCCGCCAAGCACCAGAGCTTCCTCGACATCATCCTGATCTTCAGCGCCGTCCCGGCCGGCAAGTTCATCATGAAGCGCGAGCTGATGTATGCCCCCTTCCTCGGGCAATATGCGCTGCGCATCGGCTGCGTGCCGGTGGACCGCGGCAAGCGCGGCGCGGCGATCGGCAAGATGAAGGCCGACGTGGCCAAGGGCGCCGCCGAACCCGGCCAGCTCATCATCTACCCGCAAGGCACCCGCGTCGCACCCGGTGCAAGGCTGCCCTACAAGGTCGGCACCGGCCTCCTCTACGAACAGCTCGGTCAACCCTGCGTGCCCGTCGCCACCAATGTCGGCCTGTTCTGGCCCAAGCACGGCATCCTGAGGAAACCCGGCCTCGCCGTCGTCGAGTTCCTCGACCCCATCGCCCCCGGCCTGCCCCTGCCCGAGTTCATGTCCCGCCT
>JBKBRG010000375.1:0-3149 GCA_046292325.1 Tabrizicola sp. | reverse complement strand
TGTGGCCGGGCAGACGCCCCGCGACCGGGTGGATGGCGAAGCGGACGTTCTTGCCCTTGGCGCGCAGCTTGCGGGTCAGCTCGCTGACCGATTGCTGCGCCTGGGCCACGGCCATGCCATAGCCCGGCACGATGATGATGCTGTCCGCATCGTTCAGCGCCGCCGCCACCCCTTCCGCGTCGATCGCGATCTGTTCGCCCGTGACCTCCATCGCCGGACCGGCGGTATTGCCGAAGCCGCCGAGGATCACGCTGATGAACGACCGGTTCATCGCCTTGCACATGATGTAGCTCAGGATCGCACCCGAAGAGCCCACCAGCGCGCCGACGACGATCAGAAGGTCGTTCGACAGCGAGAAGCCGATCGCCGCCGCTGCCCAACCCGAATAGCTGTTCAGCATCGAGACCACGACCGGCATGTCCGCGCCGCCGATCCCCATGATCAGATGGTAGCCGATGAAGAAGGCCGCCAGAGTCATCACGATCAGCGCGAGGGTGGAGCCGGATTGCAGGTAGACCACCAGCAACACCAGCGACAGAAGCGCCGCGCCCGCGTTCAGAAGGTGCCCGCCCGGCAGCTTGGTGGCCTTGCTGTCCACCTTGCCCGCCAGCTTGCCGAAGGCGATCACCGATCCGGTGAAGGTCACCGCCCCGATGAAGACGCCGAGAAAGGTCTCGATCCTGAGGATCGTCACCTCGGCCCCGGTCTTGTGCGCGACGGTCCCCGCAAAGCCGGTCAGCGCGGCGCGGGTGGCCTCGTCCATTCCGGCGATGCGGATCAGTTCGATATGGGTGTTGAAGCCGATGAACACCGCCGCAAGCCCCACAAGGCTGTGCATCGCGGCGACAAGCTGCGGCATCTCGGTCATCTGCACGCGCTGCGCCACGACCCAGCCGATGGCGCCCCCGCCCAGGATCAACAGCGCCGACAGCCACCAGAGGCCCGATCCGGGGCCATAGAGCGTGGCCAGCACCGCCAGCGCCATGCCGACGATCCCGTACCAGACCGCGCGCTTGGCGCTTTCCTGGCCGGACAGCCCCCCGAGCGAGAGGATGAAGAGGACAGCGGCGACGACATAGGCCGCAGTGGTGAATCCGTAAGCCATGTCTTACCCCGCTTTACGACTTCTGGAACATGGCGAGCATGCGCCGGGTGACCATGAAGCCACCGAAGATGTTGATTCCGGCCATGAAGACCGACAGCGCGGCGAGAAGGATCACGAGGAAGGATCCCGACCCGATCTGCATCAGCGCGCCCAGGATGATGATCGACGAGATCGCGTTCGTCACCGCCATCAGCGGCGTGTGCAGCGAATGCGAAACGTTCCAGATCACCTGGAAGCCGACGAAGACCGCCAGCACGAACACGATGAAATGGCTCATGAAACTGGCCGGAGCGTAAAGCCCCGCCAGCAGCATCAGCCCGCCGCCGAGCGCCAGAAGGCCCACCTGATTGCGGGTCTGCGCCCTGAAGGCGGCGACCTCCTGCGCGCGGCGTTCCTCGGGCGTCAGTTCCTTCGGCTTTTCCTTCGGCTTGGCGGCCGCGATGGCCTGGACCTTCGGCGGCGGCGGCGGATAGGTCACCGCCCCCATGTGGGCCACCGTGGCGCCGCGGATCACGTCATCCTCCATGTTGTGCAGGATGACCCCGTCCTTCCTGGGTGTCAGGTCCGCCAGCATGTGGCGGATGTTGGTGGAATAAAGCGTCGAGGCCTGCGTCGCCATCCGGCTGGGGAAGTCGGTGTAGCCGATGATCGTCACGCCGTTGTCGGTGACGATCTTCTGGTCCGGCACCGTCAGGTCGCAGTTGCCGCCGCGTTCGGCTGCCAGGTCCACGATCACGGAACCGGGCTTCATCATCTTCACCATGTCCTCGGTCCACAGCTTCGGCGCCGGCCGACCCGGGATCAGGGCGGTGGTGATGACGATGTCCATCTCGGGCGCCAGCTCGCGGAACTTGGCCAGCTGCTTCTCGCGGAACTCGGGGCTCGATGGCGCGGCATAGCCGCCCGTGGCCGCCCCGTCCTGGGTCGGCTCGAACTCCAGGAACACGAAATTCGCGCCCATCGATTCGATCTGTTCGGCCACCTCGGGGCGCACGTCGAAGGCATGGACGATCGCGCCCAGGCTGACCGAGGTCCCGATGGCCGCAAGCCCTGCCACGCCCGCACCCACCACCAGCACCTTGGCCGGGGGCACCTTGCCTGCCGCCGTCACCTGGCCGGTGAAGAAGCGGCCGAAGTTCGACCCGGCCTCGATCACCGCGCGGTAGCCGGCGATGTTGGCCATCGAGGACAGCGCGTCCATCTTCTGCGCGCGGCTGATGCGCGGCACCATGTCCATCGCCACGACGGTCAGGTTCTTCTTCGCCGCCGCCTCCAGCAGCTCGGGGTTCTGCGCCGGCCAGAAGAACGAGATCAGCGTCTGACCGTCCTGCAACGAGGCCAGCTCCTTCGCCTCGGGTCCCCGCACCTTGACGATCACGTCGGCCGCCTTGATCACCGAGGCCGCATCCGGCAGCACCTCGACGCCGGCCGCCGCGTAATCCGCGTCCGAGAACCCGGCCCTGGCACCCGCGCCCGCCTGGATGCAGGCGGTGTGACCCAGCTTGGCCAGTTGCGTGGCCGATTCCGGCGTCATCGCCACCCGGTTCTCGCCCGGGAAAACCTCTGTCAAAGCGCCTATCTTCACCCTTGCCCCCCGTTCTGGCTTGCTCGGTCAGAATCTGACCCGACGCACATAGCATTGCGCAACATTATTTCAAACCCCACTTTTCCGCCCGAACCAGCGACCCGTCCGCGCAGCCCAGCGGTCGAACTGCGGCCCGAATCCGGCGGCCAGCCGGGCCTCCTCGTCGCGGATGAAGCGGGTCTGGATCAGCCAGACGAAGCTTGCGACCAGGGGCAGCGCGAGGACGGCGTCCAGCCACAGGATCGCGCCCAGCAGGATCAGCGCATCCGCGAGGTAGATCGGATTGCGCGATAGGGCGAAGACGCCCCCGGTCACCAGGGCCGAGGGATCGCGGCGCGGGATCACCGTGGTCCGGGCCAGTGCCATCTGCACGACCGCCGCCGCCATGAGAAGAAGGCCGAGGCCGACCAGCGCCGACCCGGGCACGCGCCCGGCGCCACCGAAGGTCAGGGGCGAGAC
>JBKBRG010000374.1:0-3184 GCA_046292325.1 Tabrizicola sp. | reverse complement strand
CTGAGCGAGACCTGCGCAAGCGGAAAGCGCGCGAGCCAGGTCAGGATGCCGAGGCAGAGCCTGGCCAGAAGCCAGCCGATGCCGAGACCGCCCAGGATCAGCGTCGGAAAGCCGATCAGCGCATCGCGCAGCGTCGGGTTCGGCACGCCCAGCATGACGAAGGTCAGGAAGAAGCCGAACAGCGCGATGGCGGCGGCGTCGTTCAGCAGGCTTTCGCCCTCGACGATGCGGGTCAGGCGCTGCGGCGCGGCGATGTTGCGGAAGATCGAGACCACGGCCGAAGGGTCGGTGGTGGCGACGATCGAGCCCAGCAGCAGACAGGCCACCAGGGGCAAGGCGGTAAAGGGTTGCAGCGCAAGTCCGATGGCGAAGGTCGCCACCACGACGGCCACCACCGCCATGACCAGGATCGGCACCCAGTCCTCGGCCATCCGCCGCAGGTTCAGCCCCAGCGAGACCTGGAACAGGAGCGTCGGCAGAAGGACGTAAAGGAAGACATTGGCGCGGATGCCGAACTCGAGCCCGTCCATCACCGGCACCAGATCGGCGACGGCGGGTTCGTGCTGCATCAGATAGGCCGCGCCAAGGCCGATCAGCACCCCGATGATCGCCAGGACCACCGTGTATGGCAGGCGCAACCCGTCGGCCAGCGGCTCGCTGAGACTGATGACGATGAAAAGCGCGGCAACGATGCCGACAAGGCTGATGACATCCATGCCAAACGTCTAGCGCACTGCGCGGACGGGTTCAGCCGTTTCCGCGCACTATCAGCAAATTATCTGCGAAGGTTCGCAAGGGCCCGGACGCATCCGGGACGGGCGCCGCGCCGATGGGGTGCGACGCCCCGGCGGCCCGTAGGCCTAGCGGTAGGGGTAGCCGGCCTTCTCCATGGTCTCGGCGTATTTCTTGAACGCCTCCACCACCTTGGCCGAACGCGGCGAGGAAGCGGCAACCTCGTCCCAGAAGCCGTTGGCGTCGCTGACGACCTGAGCCCATTCCTCGTCGGGCAGCGATGTCAGTTCCATCTTCTCGCCCTCGACGCGCAGCTTGGCCTCGCCGCCCCAATACCAGACCGCCCGGTAGTAATGCGACTGGTCGATGGTGATCTTGAACAGTTCCTGAAGGTGCGGCGGGACCTTCTGCCAGCTGGCGGTATTGGCGAAGTAGCTGCCGAACCAGGCGCCGGTGACCGAGTTCGTCAGCGCATACTTGCACACGTCTGCCCAGCCGACTTCGTAGGCCTCGGTGAAGCCGCACCAGGCCACGCCGTCGATCTCGCCGGTCTGCATCGCGACTTCCACGTTGTCCCAGGGGATCGTCACCGGGATCAGCCCATAGCGGGCCAGGAACCGGCCGGCCGTCGGCACGCCGAAGACGCGCAGCCCGTTCATGTCGGCCAGGCTGCGGATCGGCTTGTTCACGGTGAAGATGTGCAAGGGATCCCATGCCCCGCAGGACAGCCAGGTCACGCCTTCGACTTCCGAATAGGCCTCTTCCCAGATCTCCTTCAGCCCGTAATAGCGGAACAGGGCGGGCACATCGAGGCTGTATCGGGTGGCGAAGGGGAAATAGCCGCCGAAGACCGAGATGTCGACCGGCGAGGCCATGGTCGCCTCGTCCGACTGGACCGCATCGAGGGTGCCGTTCTGCAGCGCCCGGAACAGGTCGGCGGTCGGGACCAGCTGGTCGGCGTAGTAGAGTTCGATCTCCATCTCGCCGTTGGCGGCGGCGTTGAACGCATCAATCTGCGGCTTGATCACATGCGCGCCAAGGGGCGCACCAGAGTAGGTCTGAAGGCGCCACTTGATCGGGCCCGTCTGGGCGATCACGGCGGGTGCGGCCAGCGTCGCACCGGCCACGGCGCCCGCGCCCATGACGGATCTGCGCAGGAAGCTGCGGCGCGAGGCAAGGATCGCCTCTGACGGGCTTTGCGGTTTCTGGTCGGTCATCGTCGTCTCCTCTGTTGTTGCGGGCTCTGCCGGCCCCGGTGAATGGCGGATGTGTCAGCCCCTGACGTTCATGTGCTCGGGCAACCAGAGCGCGATCTGCGGGAAGATCATCAACAGCACGATCGTCAGCGCCATCATGGCGGCGAAGGGCCAGATCGAGCGGTAGATGTCCGGCAAGGTGATCTCGCGCGGGGCAAGCGAGCGCATCAGGAACAGGTTGTAGCCGAAGGGCGGCGTGATGTAGGCGATCTGGCAGGTGATGGTGTAAAGGACGCCATACCAGATCAGCTGATTGTCGAAGCCGAGGTCGAGGCTGGCCACCAGCGGGATGTAGAGCGGTGCCACGATCACCAGCATCGCGGTGTCGTCGAGAAACATCCCCAGGATCAGGAAACTGAGCTGCATCATGATGATGATCGCCCAGGGCGACAGATCCCACTGATTCAGGAACAGGTTCTCGATCGCCTTGACCGCGCCCAACCCGTCGAACACCGCCCCGAAGGCCAGGGCCGCCAGGATCAGCCAGAGGAACATGCAGGACACGGCCAGCGTCTTCATCGAGGTCTCGCGGATCAGCCGCCACGAGAAGCGGCCCTTCGCCAGCGCGGCCAGCGTCGCCGCGGTCGCCCCCACGGCCGAGCTTTCAACCAGGCTCGTGTAGCCAAAGACGAAAAGACCGGTCATGAAGAAGAAGATCATGAACGGAATGATCCCCGCCCTGGCCAGGGCCAGCTTCTGGCCGAAGGGCATCCGCAGCTCTTCCGCGGGGACAGGCGGGGCGAGCCTGGGGTTCAGCTTGGCGCGGATCATGATGTAGGCGATGAACATCGCGGCCATGAGCAGCCCCGGCACCAGACCCGCGAACCACAGCTTCGACACCGGCTGGCGTGCGATCATGCCGTAGAGAACCAGCACGACCGAGGGCGGGATCAGGATCCCAAGGGAAGAGCCGCCCTGCACCACGCCCGAGATCAGCACCTTGTCGTAGCCCCGCCGCAGCATCTCGGGCAGCGCGATGGTCGCGCCGATGGCCATGCCGGCGACGGAAAGTCCGTTCATCGCCGAGATGATGACCATGACGAGGATCGTGCCCACGGCGAGGCCGCCGGGCAGACGGCCGAACCAGACATGCATCATCTTGTAGAGGTCTTCGGCGATCCCGCTTTCGGCCAGGATGTAGCCCATGTAGATGAACATGGGCAGGGTCAGCATGGCATACCAGTTGAACAGCTTGA
>JBKBRG010000373.1:0-3190 GCA_046292325.1 Tabrizicola sp. | reverse complement strand
GTCGTCATGATCCGCGTGGTCGATGGGGTGGTGAAGAAGGGCGACCGCATCAAGATGATGCAGACCGGCGCCGTCTATGGCATCGACAAGCTGGCCGTCCTGAAGCCGCAGATGCAGGACATCGCCGAACTCGGCCCCGGCGAGATCGGCGTCTTCACCGCCTCGATCAAGCAGGTCCGCGACACCAGGGTCGGCGACACCATCACCCACGAGAAGAAGCCCTGCGACCAGCCGCTTCCCGGCTTCAAGCCCTCGGTCCCCGTGGTCTTCTGCGGCCTCTTCCCCGTGGACGCCAACGACTTCGAAACCCTGCGCGACGCGATCGAGAAGCTGGCGCTGAACGACGCGAGCTTCACCTACGAGATGGAGACCAGCGCCGCCCTGGGCTTCGGCTTCCGCATGGGCTTTCTCGGCCTTCTGCATCTCGAGGTGGTCCGCGACCGGCTGGAACGCGAATACGACCTGGACCTGATCACCACCGCGCCCTCGGTCGTCTTCAAGCTGCACATGAAGGATGGCGAGGTCCGCGACCTGCACAACCCCGCCGACATGCCCGACCTGACCTACGTCGACCATATCGAGGAGCCGCGGATCAAGGCCACGATCATGGTGCCGGACGAATATCTGGGCGACATCCTGAAGCTGTGCCAGGACCGCCGCGGCATCCAGCTGAACCTGACCTATGCCGGGAACCGGGCGATGGTCGAATACGACCTGCCCTTGGCCGAGGTGGTCTTCGACTTCTACGACCGCCTGAAATCGGTGACCAAGGGCTATGCGAGCTTCGACTATTCGCTTTCGGAATACCGCGAGGACAACCTGGTGAAGATGTCGATCCTGGTGAACGAAGAGCCGGTCGATGCCCTGTCGATGATGGTCCACCGCGACCGGGCCGAGGCACGCGGGCGGTCGATGGTCGAGAAGCTGAAGGACCTGATCCCCCGCCACATGTTCAAGATCCCGATCCAGGCGGCGATCGGCGGCCGGGTGATCGCGCGCGAGACGATCTCGGCCATGCGCAAGGACGTGACCGCGAAGTGCTATGGCGGCGACGCGACGCGGAAGAAGAAGCTTCTGGAAAAGCAGAAGGCGGGCAAGAAGAGGATGCGCCAGTTCGGGAAGGTCGAGATCCCGCAGGAGGCGTTCATCTCGGCGCTGAAGATGGATGGGTGAGGCGCGACCCCGGCTTCGGCCGGGGAGAAAGATCTTCGCACATCAATCGTAGCCGGTCGCGATGCGGCGACAGCCCTTCAGTCGGCCGAACATGATCCCGATCCGGTTGCGCCGCCCGTATCGGCGCCTGTCGTGGGCAACGGTCTTTCCGTGCGATCTCCCGCCGGGGATGCAGGGGCCTATGCCCTTGTCCTTCGAAGCGCCCGGAACCAGCCGGCATCGCAGTCCCGTTCTGCGCCGGCCATTCCGCGGCGGTCAGGCCACCGGGCAGGCGCGCTTGAACCGTTCGTGCCGCGCCTGCTCGATCCCGCCGCTTGCAGCCTTTGCAGAGGGTCTTCGGCGGGCCATGTTCCCGCGAGGCGCCACGCCACCGCAGCCCGTTGCGATGGCTGAGGCTCATGCCACTCGGGACAGACGATGATCGGCGCGCCGCTTGCCCATCCGCAGAGAAACCGTCCGCCGGACGGTATCCGACCTTCGGATGCTCGCGCGAAAGACCGCTTCAGCCGGATCTTCTGCACGTCGGTCTGCCAGACCGGGCTGCGCATCATCGCCTCCGTCAGTTCGGGGCCGAGAATCGCGCAGCCCGAATGCACTCAGGCGGGCTGATGGATCCTGACCCTACCTGCACACCCCGAGGTCGTCGCAGAACACCCCAGCCGCGCCGCCGATGACCGCTCCGGTCACCGCGTTCCCACCCGTGACGTCAGCAAGCACCGCGCCGCCCGCGGCACCTGCCAACCCGCGTTCGGTGTCGGTGGCCAAGCAGCCCGACAGGGCAACGGCACAGGCGAAAAGGCCCATCAGTCTGACACGCTTCATCTTCACCCCTCCAAGGTTGCTTTCCCTGATCCTGCCCGGACCACGCGGTCTTCGCACCGGAGAACGTCTGGGGCCACGCGGGGTCGGCAGTCTTCCTCGCATCCTGGCATCGCAAACCGGCAAACGCCTGCCGATCCGCACTGCGGTCCGGTCAACGAAGAACGGCCCCCGACACCCCCGCGCGCAGTCAGGAATGAAGGACGCGGGCAAGACGGACGGAAGGCGCTTAACCCCCCGTTAACCAACCGCTGCCATCCTTGCGGCCATGAAACACCGCAGCCCCCTGATCCTGCTCACCTTTCTCGCTGCCTGCGGGGCCTCCCCGGCCCCCGAATTCATGGGCGCGACCCGCACCGACGTTAACCTTAACGGCCGTGACTATACGGTCTTCCAGAAGGGGGAGCGGGTGGAGGTCATCCGCCTCGGCTATGCCCGCCGGGGCGAGCATCAGCAGATCCGCGCCACGATGATCGAGCTGATCCCCCGTGTGACCGGCTGCAGGTTGCGGGAAAGCACGCTCACGGGCGACAGCGGCGAGATGCGGGGCAGCCTCGACTGTCCGAACCAGCCTTGACTCGACTGGCAAAACCCCGAAGAAGCAGGCACCGCAACGGGGGCCTGCCATGCGCCAGATCGACCTTTCCCGCACCCTGCCGCAGGCGCGGATCGCCGAGCTTCCCAATCCCTATTTCGGCAAGGTCCGCGACTGCTATGACCTGACCGACGGCACGCGGCTTTTGATCGCGTCCGACCGGATTTCCGCGTTCGACCAGATCCTTGCGGTGATCCCCTGGAAGGGCCAGGTGCTGACGCAACTCGCCCGCTACTGGTTCGACACCTGCGCCGACATCGCCGCGAACCATGTCCTCGGCTACCCCGATCCGAACGTTGTCCACTGCAAGCGGGTCACCATCCTGCCCGTCGAGGTCGTGGTCAGGGGCTATCTGGCCGGCACCACCTCCACCTCGATCCTGACCCGCTACAAGGCCGGCGCGCGGGTCATCTATGGCCACACCCTTCCCGACGGCCTGCGCGACAACCAGGCCCTGCCGCAGGCGATCATCACGCCCACGTCGAAGGCCTTCGATGGCGGCCATGATGAACCCCTGACCGCCGGGCAGATCGTCGGCACCGGGCTGTTAACGCAAGAGCAATGGGATGAGGTAAGCCAGAAGGCGCTGGCCCTCTTTGCCCG
>JBKBRG010000372.1:0-3193 GCA_046292325.1 Tabrizicola sp. | reverse complement strand
GACATCCTGGCGCTGCTGGTCCTGGGCCTGTCGCAGCCCCTGCTCTCTCTCAGGCTGGCATGGCTGGCCCTGCCGGCGCTGGCCGCGCTGGCCGTCTGGCGGGTCCATGGGCGCCCGCTGCCGGCAGAGGCGCCCGAGCGGCTGCGTCAGGCCCGCAGCCGCCTTCTGCCCTATGTGCTGGCCGGGGTCCTGTCCTGGATCGGCGTGGCCGCCGCCGGCCTGCCGCCGGTGCTGGGCCTGTTGCCGGTGATCCCGGCGATTGCCCATGCCGATCGCAGCTTCGGCCCCTTCGCCGAGGCGGAGGAGCTGCTGCACGACCCTCTGAACCGGCTGTCTCATGCCCTGTCCTGGCCGCTGACCGTGACGCTGTTCCTCTTCGGCCTGACGCGCGGCGGCGTCGAGCTTGCGGCCTTCGCGCCGACCACGGTGACGACGCTGGCCGCGCTGTGGATCGGCAAGCCCCTGGGGATGCTGGTGCTTGGCCTCGGAACGATCGCGATCCTCGGCCTGAAGCTGCCGCCCGGCATCAGCCTGCGCGACACCCTGCGCGTCGTGGCGGTTCTTGCGATCGGCTTCACCGTCCCGGTCCTGGCCCTGGACAGCGCGCTGCCAGGGGGCGCGATGCAGGAAGCGGCCAGGCTCGGGCTGGCCCTCAGCCTGCTGGCCGGCGCCCTGGCCCTGCTGCTTCCGGCGGGCAGGCGGCCGGACCGGCGCACGGATGCGTGAGCCGCGCGCCATTCCCCGCCACCGAGCGGCTCTGGCCCGGCCCCGGCCCTTTTAAGGCCACAAACGCGATGTTAACGATATGGGCCTAGGCAAGAGCGAAGACGCCCGAGCCACGGGCGCCGAGGCCGTGATGATCGAGTTCCGCAACGTATCGAAATCCTTCTGGACGGGAACGCAGCGCAAGGTGATCCTTGACCGCGCCTCGTTCCGGATCGAACTCGGCAACTCGCTTGGCATCCTCGCCGCGAACGGCACCGGCAAGACCACGATCATCAACATGATGGCCGGGCTGGAAAAGCCCGACGAGGGCACGATCCGCAAGACCTCGCGCGTGTCCTTTCCGCTGGGGTTCATGGGCGGGGTGAACAGCAAGCACTCGGCCAAGGAAAACTGCCGCTACATCGCGCGGCTCTATGGCCTCGACCCGGACTATGTCGAAAGCTTCTGCCGCTGGGTCTGCGGGCTGGGCGAATATTTCGAGATGCCGCTGTCCACCTATTCCTCCGGCATGAGGTCGCGGTTCTCCTTCTCGCTGCTGCTGTCGATCGAGTTCGACATCTACCTGATCGACGAAGGCATGCCCGCCACCTCGGATGTCGAGTTCAACCGCAAGGCGGGCACCATCCTTCAGGAAAGGCTGAAGAATTCCACGGTGGTGATCGTGTCGCACTCGGCCAGGACGCTGGAAAGGTTCTGCCGTTCGGCGGCGGTGCTGAAGGACGGCAAGCTTTACCAGTTCGAGACCCTTGAAGAAGCGAAACGGCTCTATGACTACCAATCCTAAGGCCACGCGCTATCACATCCGCAGGGTCGAGCGGCCTGTGCCACCCGATGCGGGCACGGGCAGCGCCGGCGTGTTCGACACGCATGACGACGGCTTCGGCAACCTGGACTTCCGCCGCGATGCCGATCGACCGGCACCCGCGCCGCAGGAAGCCGGCGCCGCGTCCGGACCGGCCGATCCGGCAACCGCCGGAACGCAGCCGCCATCCCGGCGGGCCGAGACACCGGAGGAGATCGAGGCCGCCCTGGCGGCAATCGCGGCCGAAGGGCTGACCGGCCGCCAGCTGCGGCGCGCGCTGGCGATCGCCGAAAAGCACGGCATCAAGCCGGCCTCGGAATTCGACGCCGTCCGCCTGCTGCGCGAGGCCGGGATCGATCCCTTCTCGCGGGCCTCGCTGCTGCGCGTCGTCAGTTCGGATGGCGCGGCGGCCAGCGCGGGTGCCCGCCCGCCCGGCCCGGACAGCCGCGCGCTGGCCCGGCTTCCGGGCGACCAGGTGCAACTGCCGAAGAAGGTCAAGCCGATCTCGGTTCCCTCGACAGAGCAGCGCGCCGAAATCAATCAGGCGGCCGAGATCCTGCGGATGCAGCAGGACATCGCCCGCCGCCGCCGCCGCCGGCTGGCGCTGCTCGCGGCGCGGCTGTTCGCCTTCGTGCTGCTGCCGACCTTCCTTGCCGGCTGGTATTTCTATGTGATCGCAACGCCGATCTATTCGGTGCGCACCGAGTTCGTGATCCAGCAGGCCGGCCCCACCTCGTCCGGGGGCTCGCTGGGCGGGCTGTTCTCCGGCACCGCCTTCGCGACCTCGCAGGATTCGATCGCCGTGCAGGGGTATCTGCAATCGCGCGAGGCGATGACCAGGCTGGATGCGGATCTCGGCTTCCGCGCGCATTTCCAGGATGAACGCTTCGATCCCTTGCAGCGGCTGGCACCGGATGCCTCGCTGGAGGCGGCCTACAAGGTTTACCGGAAGTTCCTGAAGATCTCCTTCGACACGACCGAAGGCGTGATCCGGATGGACGTGATGGCCGCCGATCCCCAGGTCGCGGCCGATTGGTCGCGCCAGCTTGTGTCTTACGCGGAAGGTCAGGTCGATCACCTGACGCAGCGGTTGCGCGAGGACCAGATGCGCGACGCCCAGGCCGGCTATGACGCGGCGCAGGAGGCCCTTGCCGCCTCGCAGAAGCGGCTGATCGAATTGCAGGAGAAGTTCAAGATCCTCTCCACCGACTCCGAGGTCGGGCTGATCGTCGGCCAGATCAGCACGCTGGAAAGCCAGCTGACGCAGGAGCGCCTGTCGCTGGCGCAGATGGAGGCAAACCCCAACCCGAACCAGGCGCGGATGGAACCGGTGAAGCGCCGGATCGCCACGCTGGAAGGCGAGGTCGCCGCGCTGCGCGCCAGGCTGACCGAGAATACCGGCGGCGCGACCAGCCTGGCCGAGGTCCAGGGCGAGCTTCTGGTGGCACAGGCCGACATGCAGACCCGGCAGATGCTGCTGGCCCAGGCGCTTCAGTCGATGGAGACCGCGCGGATCGAGGCCAACCGCCAGGTGCGCTATCTGTCGCTGTCGGTCAGCCCGATCCCGCCGGACGAACCCTCCTATCCGCGCGCCTTCGAGAACACGCTGGTCACCATGTTGATCCTTCTGGGGATTTACCTCATGGTCTCGATGACCGCCGCAAT
>JBKBRG010000371.1:0-3195 GCA_046292325.1 Tabrizicola sp. | reverse complement strand
CTGAGGCAGGCCATAACCGCGGGAGCCCATGGCGATCTTGGCGGCCAGTCGCAGGTGGCTGGTCACCAGCTTGTGCGCCGCGCTGGCGTCCTGATGATCGACCCAGCGCTTGGCCAGCATGTATTCCTCTTCCGGCTCCAGCAGCGGAAACTTGCGGATCTCCTGCAGATACCGGTTCAGGCCCTGTTCAGGGCTTGGTGCGGGTAGGTTCGTGTAGGTGCTCATCTTGCCCCCTCTTCATCCCGGTGCGTCAGCGCCCCCGGGACGGCGATAACCTAAGGTAACCGCCATTCCTGCGCAAGGGTCGTCTCGCACACAATGTTTAACGCGAGGTGTGGTTCCTGCCGTCGCCCGCGAAGCATTGTGACAGAGGTCTCACGGGATTGTCAGAAAAACCGACCGATTTCGTCAGATTGCCACCCGCTCGCCCAGCTCCACAACCCGGTCGCGCGGCAGGTGGTAGAAATCGGTCGGGTCCGCCGCCATGCGGGACAGGGCCACATAAAGCCGGTCCATCCGCAGTTCCCACCCTGCCCCGGTCGCCACCGCCCGCCTGCGCCCCAGGAAGAAGGTCGAGGCCATCACGTCGAACTTCAGCCCCGCCGCCCGCGCATGGGCCATCGCCCGGCTGACGTTCGGCGTCTCCATGAAGCCGAAGCGCAGGATCAGCCGCAGAAAGCAACCACCCAGCGGTTCCACCGTCGCACGCTCCTCGGCGGTTGCATAGGGCACGCGCAGCGTCTCCACCGTCAAGAACACCGTCTGCTCGTGCAGGACCCGGTTGTGCCTGATGTTGTGCAACAGCGCCGAGGGCACGATGTCCGGATCGCCGGTCAGGAAGAAGGCGGTGCCGGGGATCACGTGGACGCTGGCCCCGCGCATCATCCGCACGAAACTGTCCACCCGGATCGCCAGCTTCGCCACGCGCGCCCGCACGGCCTGCGTTCCGCGCCACCAGGCCCACATCAGCAGGCCGACCACCGCCGCCACCGCCACCGGCACATAGCCGCCGTCGGCGACCTTGGCCGCGTTCGAGGCCAGGAACACCAGTTCCACCCCCAGGACCGGCGCGGCCAGCATGAACGCCAGAGGCGCCCGCATCCGGCCCGAACGCACCAGGTAAAGCACGCCCAGGACCGAGGTCAGCACCATCGTTCCCGTGACCGCGATCCCGTAGGCCGACGCCAGCGCCGAGGAAGAGCCGAAGGACAGCACCAGCCACAGCACGCCCCACAGCAACAGCCAGTTCACCGCCCCGATGTAGATCTGCCCGCTTTGCCCCTCGGCCGTGTGCAGGATGCGCAGGCGCGGCAGGAAGCCCAGTTGCATCGCACCCCGCGCCATGGAGAAGGCCCCGGTGATCACCGCCTGGCTGGCGATGACCGTCGCCGCGGTGGCCAGCACGACCAGGGCGGGCAGCAGCGCCTCGGGCGCCATCGCGAAGAAACTCTCTTCGGCAAGCTCCGGGCTTGCCAGCACCATCGCGCCCTGGCCCAGGTAGTTCAGCATCAAGGCAGGCAGCACCAGCCCGAACCAGGCCAGCGTGATCGGTCGCCGTCCGAAATGCCCAAGGTCGGCATAAAGCGCCTCGCCCCCGGTCACCGCCAGAAAGACGGCACCCAGCACGACGAAGGCCACCCCGGTATTGTGCCACAGGAAGCCCAGACCCCAGAGCGGGTTGAGCGCGGCCAGAACCCGGGGCTCTTCCGCGATGTGCCACAGGCCCAGACCCGCGATCGTCAGGAACCAGACCACGCAGATCGGGCCGAACAGCGCCGCCACGCTGGCTGTCCCCCGCCGCTGCACCATGAACAGCGCGACCAGGATGCCCAGCGTGACCGGAACCACATAGGCCGAAAGCGCCGGCAGGATCAGCCCCAGCCCCTCGACCGCCGACAGGACCGAGATCGCCGGCGTGATCGCCGCATCGCCCGCAAACAGCGCCGCCCCCGTCAGCGCCAGCACCAGGACCGGCACCGACCGCCGGCCCGCCGCCAGCCGGACCAGCGTGTAAAGCGACAGGATGCCGCCCTCGCCCCGGTTGTCGGCGCGCAACAGGACGAAGACGTATTTCACCGTCACGATCAGGATCAGCGTCCAGAAGAGCAGCGACAGGATGCCCAGCACCTCTTCCGCGCCCGGATCGCGCGCCCCGGTCGCCCGGATCGCCTCGCGGAAGGCGTAGATCGGCGAGGTCCCGATGTCGCCGTAGACCACCCCGACCGCCCCAAGCGTCAGCGCCGCAAGCCCCTGCCTGCGCGTCGCGTCGGTGTGGATGTCGTCGGGGCCGGCTTCGGCCCTCAGATAATCGGCGATGTCCAGGGCCTCTTCGTCGAAAAGCGGCAATGCGGGCTGGACGCCCCGCGGAATCGGGTCGTGAATCATGGCTCACCCTCGGGTGTTGCGCTGTGGCTGGTCTGGGGTCTGGATGCAGGTCCGGCGGACCACCGGTTTGCCGATGGGCGAAGGGGCGGGTCCGGTTCCCCCCTGGCAGGAGGGATGCGCGATGGCTCCGATGCCGATACCGACTCAAGGACGTCGGCCTGACCTCGACTCATACGCCGCTATCGTCCCCCTGGCAATGCTGCGGATGCGAAGGGATCGGCGACCGGCCCCGCGGTGGCACGCGGGCTCCGGCAGGCCGGTCACGGCGGCGCGCGCCCGGCACCCCGCCGGCGGGATCGGGTATTCCCGACCCGACAGCGGCGCTGGCAGAGGCTGGACCATCACGCATCGGCCCCTTGCGCAGGACGAACATGCTCCGCCGTCTCCGCCCGATCCATCTGGCCGCCCCGTCCATCTCGCGCTGCTGCCGACACGGGCTCTCGCCTCCTGCCCCCGCGACGGGCCGGGCCCGGACGAGGTGCTGATCGGGATGGACAAGAGCGTCGGCTGCGACGTGCCTCCTGTGACTTGCCCCGGTGCGAATACGTCGTCCCCCCTCGGGGATCGGGCAGGCGGATACTGGGTTGACCAGTATGCCGTCCTGAACTGGGGGAACGATGCGAACGGCACGCCGACCTGCACCTGGACGGTCGGCGCCGACTGACGCCCCAACCGGGCCCGCGCCTGTGCCCGGCTGGCCCCCTGATCTGCCCTTTTCCAGATACTCCCGCCGGAGGCAGCCACCCCCGGCCACCGGGCGCGGGGCCGGGGATGGGGATGCGGGATCAGCCCTGGTTGTCCGGCTGCGCC
>JBKBRG010000370.1:0-3203 GCA_046292325.1 Tabrizicola sp. | reverse complement strand
TCGCAAGACGGACCTCGGCGCCATGGCTGGCCGCCAGGCTTCCGCTCGCGTCCAGCCGTCGCGCGCTGACTTCATATTGCATCGGACGCTCCGCGATTGACAGCAGGCCTCGGGCAGGAAGAATAGCGATCAGCATCCGCCAGTCGCTGATCTGGCGCAAGTCGGGGCCAGAGGTGACCGCGTTCTCCCAACTGCATGCAGACTGTGCCGCGCTTGGCATCCGGCTGTTCACCGTGACCGCGCTGGACGAGGCCGCGGCGGTGCACCGCAGGGTCTATACCTCGCATCCGCTGGAATATCCGGTGCAGGGCACCAAGCCGATGGAGAAGGACGCCTGGCATGACATCTGCGTCGTCGCCCGCCGGGCCTTCGTCGCGAACACGCCGGCCGAGTTTGCCCGGCACTTCTTCGACCACGAACTGATCGTGTCGCTGGGTCTGGGGTCCTGCGCCAATCTGCCGGTCGTCGCCGATGGGGTCGTGCGCGGAACGGTGAACCTGCTGGCCGAGGCGGGGCATTTCACGCCGGAGAGGCTGGCCGCCTATCATGCGTTGGTCGGCGGGGCGGAACCGGCGCTCTCGCAGGCGCTGGCGGGGTTCGACCGGACGGCAGGGTCTGGGGCATGACCGGCGCAGCCGAGGTCGAGACCTTCCTTGCGCCGCTGGCCGCCCTTGCCCGGAAGCGCCGGCACCTTGAGGGGCTGGTGTTCTGGGGCGGGGCGGAGGGCTGGCCCGACAGCCCGTCCGAGGCGCTGGAGGCCGAAGAGATCGCCTATTATGCCGAAGGCCTGCTGATCGACGGATTCGGGATGCACTGGGCACTGGTCGCCGACACCGCGGGCGAGGCAATGCATCTGCGGCTGTGCTTCTGGCAGGAGGGTCCGCCACCGCCCGCGCCGCCGCCCGGCTGGACGGTGCTGGAACAGGGACAAAGGCCGCCCGCGCCCTAGGCGCGCGACAGGATCACGCCCGCCAGCACCAGGCCGGCCGCGGCGATGCGCGTGGGGGTGACCTCGCGCACGGCGACACCCAGCGCCCCGGTGGCGTCGATCACCATGGCCGCGGTCATCTGGCCGAGGATCAGCGCCGCGACCAGCGTCAGCACCCCCAGATGCGAAACGCCCCAGACCGCCGTCAGCACATACCACGCGCCCAGGCAGCCGCCGAGCAGCGTCCAGGCGGGAACCTTCGGCAGATCAAGGAAGACGGCCCCCTTGCCCTGCGCCAGGGCGATGGCGAACAGGACGACAAAGCCCACGGCGAAGGATACCGCCGCCGCCGGGACCGGCCCGCCAAGCTCCCGCGCCAGCGCGGCGTTGATCGGAGCCTGCATGGCGATCGCCGTCCCACCCAGAACCACCGCCGCAAGGATCCACCACATCGCCGCCCCCCTTGTCTTTCCGGCATCTGACCACCTGCAAGGGGCAGCTTCAACCCTTGCAAACGGGGTTATCTCCGGGTCAGATGGGCGCAGCATCCTATCGCCGCTTCCGATGGCATTCACCCTGCGCCAGCTTCAGTTCTTCATTGCCGCCGCCGAAGCCGGTTCGGTCACGGGCGCGGCGCGGGCGCTGTCGATCAGCCAGTCCTCGGTGACCGAGGCGATCCGGGGGCTCGAGGACGATCTGGGCGTGATCCTGTTCGACCGCCAGGCGCGCGGGATCCTGCTGACCCACAAGGGCTCGGCCTTCCTGCGCCATGCGCGGCAGATCCTGGCCGATGTGGCGACCGCCCGGACCGCCTTCCAGAAGGAGGCCGAGGCCGCCAAGGGCCGGCTGTCGCTGGGGGTGACAAGCCTGGTGGCGGGCTATGTGCTGTCGGACATCCTGCAACGCTATCGCCGCGCCTTTCCGCAGGTCGATCTGACCGTGATCGAGGATTCGGGCGAATACCTTCAGCATCTGCTGATCGGCGGCGAGCTGGATGTGGCGGTCCTCCTGACCAGTTCCGTCCACGACCGGATGGCGCTGAACGTCGAGACGCTGCTCGTCTCGCCCTATCGGCTGTGGCTGCCGCTGGGGCATCCGCTGGCGCAGCAGGAAGGCATTGCGCTGGAAGAGCTTGCAGGCTCGCCGCTGATCCAGCTCATGGTGGACGAGATCGAGGAATCCACCCGGCGCCTGACCGCCGCCCTTCCGGTCAAGCCGCAGATCGCCTTCCGCACCCGCAGCGTCGAGGCGGTGCGGTCGCTGGTCGCCACCGGCGCCGGTCTCGCGATCCTGCCCAGCCTGGTCTATCGGCCCTGGTCGCTGGAAGGCGACCGGATCGAGATCCGCGATGTCTCGGGCGACCTGCCCACGGTGCAGGTGGGCCTGGCCTGGCGCAAGGGTGCGCCGCTGACCGGGCCGGCCTCGAACTTCATCCGGTCGGCGCAAGGCACGGCCGTGGTGCGCCCCGGCTGATCGCTTCGCCCTGACCTGACGGTCAGGCGGCGGCCGGCAGCAGGCTGGTCCCCGCAATGCGGGCCAGATGTTCCATCCGGCGCCGGAACTCCGGCAGGAAGCCATGCGCCTGCGAGAAGGCCCAGGCATTGCGGCTGGCGCGAGTGATCGCCTCCGGATCGCGCGCAAGGGCGACAAGGCGCGCGGCCAGGGCCTCCGGCTCGCCCAGGGGCGCCCCCCAGCCTGCCTGCGCCTCGCCGTTCAGCCTTTGCCACATCCGGTTGTCGTAGCTGGCCACCGCGACACCGCAGCCCATCGCCTCGAGATAGGTGCAGGACGGATCGGACTGCCGGTGGCAGCCGAGGAACAGGTCGGCCTGCGTCCGGGTGAAGGGCACCAGTTCCGTCTCGAAATCCACCGCACCGTGCAGGCGGACCCGCCCGGGCCAGGCCAGGCGCCGCAGGCCGTCGGCGATCTCGGGCTGCAACGAGCCGGTCCCGAACACATCCAGCGTGAAGTCCACCCCATGCCGTTCCAGAACACGCGCCACGGGGACCAGGTCCTGCGCCCCCTTCATGGGCTCCAGCCGGCCCGAGAAGATCAACCGCAGCGGGCCGCCCGCCGCCCGCCAGGCCTCGCGGGCGGCCATCTCGGCCTCGGTCGCAAACAGATCGGGCGTCATGCGGCCATCCAGATACATGAGAGTGTCCGCGCACAGCGGCGCATACTGGTCGTATGCCGGATAACCGTTCGCCTGAAGCGCCGTCGCGCTTCGGAAGGCCCGCTCGCGCCGCCTTTCCTGCTGTCGCAGCCAGAGCCGCCC
>JBKBRG010000369.1:0-3221 GCA_046292325.1 Tabrizicola sp. | reverse complement strand
GTCGGCGCCGGCGGTGCGATGGCAAAGTCCTTCCGGTTCGCCGTTCGCCTGAAATCATTGCAGGTTCCGGTGAAGGGCCGCGCGATCACCCGGCCGACCTTGCGGGCGTGCAGCATCGGCGCCAGCTCGGCGCAGAGCTGCAAGAGCCGCTCCAGCCCGAAGGCCTCTTCATGCGCGGCGATCTGGAACACGCTGTCGGCGCTGGTATAGCAGATCGGCCAGCCTGTCCGCAGATGCGCCTCGCAATGCTCGGCGATGATCGGCACGCCCGAGGCATGGCAATTGCCGAGGATGCCCTCGGTCCCGGCCAGCCGGCAGACCTCGGCCACGATGTCGTCGGGGAAGGCGGGCACCCTATCCGGGAAATAGGTCCAGTCCCAGGGCACCGGAACACCGGCCAGTTCCCAATGACCCGAGGGCGTGTCCTTTCCCTTCGATACCTCCTGGGCCGCGCCCCACAACCCCTCGGGCACCGCATCGAGCCCCGGCGTCGGCGCGCCCGAGGCCAGCCGGATCGCCGCCCCCAGCCCCAGCCGGTCGAGGTTCGGCATCCGCAAGGGACCGCTGCGCCCCGTCTCGGCGCGGCCCTCGGCGCAGGCTGCCGCGATATGGCCCAGCGTGTTCGCGCCGGCATCGCCGAAGGCCGCCGCATCCGGCGCCCCGCCGCAACCCACGGAATCCATCACGATCAGGAAGGCACGTCCTTGCCTCTGGGCCATCTCAGCCGATCCTCTTCTGCACCAGCGCCGGTTCCTCGGGCGGTTCCGGGGCAATGACATAGGCCGCCTGCACCGCCTTGACCGCAGCGCGCGCCGCCTCCTCGGTCACCGCATGCACCATGGCGATCGGCACGCCCGCGCCGGCCTCCTCGCCGATTCCCGCCAGGTCCGAAAGCCCGACCGAGGGATTGACCCGGTCGCCCTCGCGCAGGCGCCCGCCGCCCAGATGGACCACCGCATGGCCCAGCGCCTCGCCGTCGATGGCGGCGACATAGCCGCTGGCGGGGGCCGGCACCTCCAGCATGACCGGGGCCGAGGGCAGCCGGTCCGGCCAGCGTTCGACGAAATCGGCCGGCCCGCCCTGCGCCACGACCATCCGCCCGAACCATTCCGCCGCGGCCCCGGACTCCAGCGCCTGGGCAATGCGTCCCTCGCCGTCCTCGGCATCCGCCGCCAGCCCCGCCAGCGCCAGCGCCTCGCCGCCCAGCGCCACGGTCACATCCCGCAGGGCCTCGTTGACCGAGGTGCCGGTCAGCGTCTCCATCACCTCGATCACCTCCAGCGCATTGCCCGCCGCCGTCGCCAGCGGCTGCGACATGTCGGTGATCAGCGCCGAGGTCATGCAGCCCGCGCCCTGCGCCGTCGTCACCAGCGCGCGGGCCAGCGCCTCGGCCTGCCCGGCCGTCTTCATGAAGGCCCCGCTGCCGCACTTCACGTCCAGCACCAGCGCCTCCAGCCCCGCCGCCAGCTTCTTCGACAGGATCGAGGCGGTGATCAGGTCGATCGACTCCACCGTCCCCGACACGTCGCGGATCGCGTAAAGCCGCTTGTCCGCCGGGGCGAGATCGGCCGAAGCGGCGACGATCGCGCAATGCACCTCGGCCATCTGCCGGCGCAGCGCCGCCTCGGACAGGTTGGTGCGAAAGCCCGGAATCGCCTCCAGCTTGTCCAGCGTGCCCCCGGTATGGCCGAGGCCCCGGCCCGAGATCATCGGCACATAGGCCCCGCAGACCGCCAGCGCGGGGGCAAGAAGCAGCGAGGTGCAATCGCCGATCCCCCCGGTCGAATGCTTGTCCACCACCGGGCCGGGCAGGTCCCAGGCCATGACCTTGCCGCTGTCGCGCATGCCGCGGGTCAGCGCGACCCGCCCCTCCTCGCCCAGTCCCTTCAGCAGGACCGCCATGGCGAAGGCGCCCGCCTGGGCATCCGTCACCTCGCCCGAGGCCAGTCCGGCCGCGAACCAGCGCAGATCCTCGGGCGAAGGCTGCCGGCCGTCGCGGATCGCGGCAATGACGGTGCGCGCGTCGGTCACGTCCGCTCCATGTGTGCCGCAGAAAACACCCCCGGCAGCAGTTCGGCCACCGTCATCACCTTCTCCTTGCCGTCGGTGGTGCAGAGCGTGACCCGGACATCCTGCGCCGCGAACTCCGCGATCTTCTGCCGGCAGCCTCCGCAGGGCGGCACCGGATCGGGGCTGTCGGCGATGACCAGAAGCTCGGCGATGCGGGTATCGCCCGCGGCGATCATGGCGGCGATCGCTCCGGCCTCGGCGCAGGTGCCTTCCGGATAGGCCACGTTCTCGACATTGCAGCCGACATGCACCGCGCCGCTCGTGGACCGAAGCGCCGCGCCCACCTTGAAGCGCGAATAGGGGGCATAGGCCCTGTCCCGCACTGCCGCCGCGGCCTCCTTCAGCGTCATCGCCATCCCCTCTTTGACCAATTGGTCAGAGTGTGCGGCGGCGCCGCGAATTCCGCAAGCCGGCTGTGATCGCCCTCTGCCTTCGGCTTCTCCTCGCCGTCAACCGATCAGGGGCTAGCCTTCGACGACCCGCGTCGGCGGATTGCCGGGCAGCGTCACCTCCAGCAGTTCGAGGTCCCGCGTCGGGTCGGCATAGCGCGTGGCCATGCCCGGCGGAATCACGAAGGCATCGCCCGGTTCCAGCCGCCAGGGTTCCTTCCCCTCGCCCTCCAGGGTCATGGCCCCCTTCATCACGAAGCTGAACAGGATGTCGCCCTCATGCACCGTCCAGGGCGCCGCCTCGCCCGTGGGCCGCGCCACCATGACCGAGGCGACACCCTTGGTCGCCGCGTGGATCGTGGTGTCCCGCGCCTCGAAACCGGGGATGCGGAAGGGGCGGAAGATGCCCTCGGATCCGATGTTGTGAACGAAACGCTGCCCTTCCCATTCCCGCTCGGGACGATAGTGCGGCGTGGGCAGGCGCATCTCGTGGTCGATCTCGGTCACATGTTCGGCGGGCACGCCGATCTCCACCACCTGCACGCCTTCGGAATGCAGCACCTTGTGGCGGATGCCCGGCGGCTGGATGAAGCAGTCCCCGGCATGGATGCGGCGAACGTCGCCCTGATCCTCGTAAAGGACATCCACCCAGCCCGCGACGCAGAAGATCAGCTGGAAGCCCACCTTGTGGTAATGCACCATGTCGGGCACCGGGCCGTCGGGCACGCGGATGTGGCTGGCGATCATCGCCCCGCCCAGACG
>JBKBRG010000368.1:0-3224 GCA_046292325.1 Tabrizicola sp. | reverse complement strand
GCCTTTGTGCCGCAGGCGGGCTGGCCTGCATGTCCTTCGTGTGCGCCCCCTCCCCGATGGCCACGCCCCATTCCTTCCATCCGGGCGTCGGCTTGTCCATTGCGGAAAGCCACAATAGCGCGAAGCGGTGCTGATGAGGCATCACCGAAGGCAATCCGCCGAGGAGGGCGGACAACCGGAGGAGATCACCATGCTTACCCGTCGCAGCCTTGCCGCGCTCGCCGGCGCAACCGCGCTCGCCCTGTCGCTGGGTGGCCCCGTCGCCGCGCAGGACAAGATCATCATCAAGTTCAGCCACGTCGTCGCCCCCGACACGCCCAAGGGCAAGGCGGCGGCCAAGTTCGAGGAACTGGCGGAAGCCTACACGAACGGCGCGGTGGACATCGAGGTCTATCCCAACAGCCAGCTCTACAAGGACAAGGAAGAGATGGAGGCGCTGCAACTGGGCGCGGTCCAGATGCTTGCCCCCTCGCTGGCCAAGTTCGGCCCCCTGGGCGTGCAGGACTTCGAGGTGTTCGACCTGCCCTTCCTCTTCGCCGACTACGAGGCGCTGCGCAAGGTGACGCAGGGCGAGGTGGGCAGGATGCTTCTGGACAAGCTTCAGGACAAGGGCATCACCGGGCTGGCCTACTGGGTCAACGGCTTCAAGATCATGTCGGCCAACAGCCCGCTGCACATGCCTGACGATTTCCTGGGTCTGAAGATGCGCATCCAGTCGTCCAAGGTGATCGAGGCGCAGATGAACGCGCTTGGCGCGGTGCCGCAGGTCATGGCCTTTTCCGAGGTCTATCAGGCATTGCAGACCGGGGTCGTCGATGGCACCGAGAACCCGCCGTCGAACATGTATACCCAGAAGATGCACGAGGTGCAGAAGCACGCCACCGTGTCGAACCACGGCTATCTGGGCTATGCGGTCATCGTGAACAAGCAGTTCTGGGACGGTCTTGACCCGGCGATCCGCGAGGCGCTGGACAAGGCCATGGCCGAGGCCACCGACTATGCCAACCAGATCGCCAAGGAAGAGAACGACAAGGCGCTCGCGGCGATGAAGGCGGCCGGGACGACCGAGTTCCACGACCTGACCGAGGAAGAGCGCGCCGCCTGGGTCGCGGCCCTGACCCCGGTGCACGACCAGATGGCCGATCGCATCGGCGCCGAAACCATCGCCGCGGTGAAGGGCGCTCTGGGCATGTAAGCCTGCCGGGGCGGTTCGCGATCGGACCGCCCCCTCCCGATCCCGAAATCCCAGATCCCGCGAGGTGTGCAATGCTGCGCCTGCTGGACCGGTTCGAGGAAGTGCTGATCGCCACGCTGATCGCGCTGGCGACGCTGCTCATCTTCCTCGCGGTCACCCACCGTTTCGCCATCGGCTTTGCCGCCGATCTGGTCGCCTACGCCCGTTCGGCCGAACTGGAGACGCTTGGCAACCTGGCCCGCGCGCTGTTCAAGGCCGTGAACGGCCTCAAGCTGACCTGGGCGCAAGAGGCCTGCATCTACCTGTTCATCTGGATGGCCAAGTTCGGCGCGGCCTATGGCGTGCGCACCGGCATCCATGTCGGCGTCGACATCCTGGCCGAGCGGCTGACGGGGTCGGCGCGGCGTGCGATCACCACGGTCGCCATGTCGGGCGGCGTGATCTTCACCGCGATCCTGACCTGGATCGGCAGCGATTTCGTCTGGCATGTCCGCGCCGGGGGGCAGACCTCGCCCGATCTGGAGATGCCGATGTGGATCGTCTACCTCGCCGTGCCGCTGGGCTCGGCGCTGATGTGCTTCCGCTTCATCCAGGCGCTGGTCCGTTTCCTGAGGACGGGCGAGGTTGCGCATCACGACCACAGCGCCGTCGATGGCCTCGACGACGAGGCCGCGGATGTCGCCAAGGGGGGCCACGCATGACCGCGCTTGTGATCTTCGCCATCCTGGCGCTGCTTCTGGTCACCGGCATGCCCGTGTCCATCGCGCTGGGGCTGACGGTCTTCACCTTCCTCTTCGGCTTTTCCAGCGTGCCGATGGACGCCATCGCGCTGAAGCTGTTCACCGGCATCGAGAAGTTCGAGATCATGGCGATCCCCTTCTTCATCCTGGCCGGGAACTTCCTGACCCATGGCGGGGTCGCGCGGCGGATGATCCGCTTTGCCTCGTCGATGGTCGGGCACTGGTATGGCGGCCTCGGGCTGGCCTCGGTCCTGTCCTGCGCGCTGTTCGCCGCCATTTCCGGCTCCAGCCCTGCCACGGTGATGGCCGTCGGGTCGATCATGCTGCCCGCCATGGTCAGACAGGGCTATCCGGCGCAGTTCGGTGTCGGCACGATCACCAGCTCCGGCGGGCTCGGCATCCTGATTCCGCCCTCGATCGTCATGGTGATGTATGCGGTTGCGACCTCGGGCATGGTGGTTGAGGGACCGGACGGCACCCCCGTCATGTCGGCCTCGATCGGCGACCTGTTCATCGCGGGGGTGATCCCGGGGCTTATGCTGGCGATGATGCTTGCCGGCACCACGACCTGGCGAGCCTGGAAGAACGACTATCCCCGCCTGCCCCGTGCGTCCTTCGCGGAGCGGTGGAAGGCGTTCCGCGAAAGCGTCTGGGGCCTGCTGCTGATCGTCATCATCATGGGCGGCATCTACGGCGGCATCTTCACGCCGACCGAGGCGGCGGCGGTGTCGGCGGTCTATGCCTTCGTCGTGGCGGTCTGGGTCTACAAGGACATCAGGCTGTCGGACGTGCCGAAAGTGTTGCTGAGTTCGGCGGCGATGTCGGCGATGCTGCTCTACATCATCACCAACGCCGTGATGTTCGCCTTCATCCTGACCTCGGAACAGATCCCGCAGGCACTTTCGGCCTGGATCGTCGATCTGGGTCTGGGCAAGGTGGGCTTCCTGCTGATCGTTAACCTGATGCTTCTGCTGATCGGCATGGTCATGGAGCCCTCGGCCATCGTGCTGATCATGGCACCGATCCTCTACCCGGTCGCCATGGCACTGGGCGTGGACCCGGTGCATTTCGGGATCATGCTGGTGGTCAACATGGAGATCGGCCTCTGCACGCCGCCCGTGGGGCTGAACCTCTACGTCGCCTCGTCGCTGTCGCGGCTGGGACTGACCGAGGTCACACGGTCCACCTGGCCCTGGCTTCTGACCATGCTGATCTTCCTGGCGCTGATCACCTATGTTCCGGCGATCACGCTTGTCCTGCCAAGGCTGCTTGGCATGTAGGACATGCCG
>JBKBRG010000367.1:0-3224 GCA_046292325.1 Tabrizicola sp. | reverse complement strand
AGCACATCCGCGCGGGGGGGTTCCGTCCCGTGGTCTTTCTCAACCACGGGCTCATGGTGGGGATCTTCTTCTGCCTGTCGATCATCTCGACCGCGATCCTGTTCAAGGAAGCCCGGCGCGAAGGCCGCATGGCCTTCCCCTGGCTGGCCGCGATGGTCTGGCTGTTTCTGGTGCTCTACCTCAGCAAGAGCCTGGGCGCCTTGATCATCGCCCTGCCCTCGGCGCTGATCGTGCTGCTGCTCGGGGCGCGGGTGCAGGTGGCCTTTTCGGTCGTCATTGCCTTCGTCGTGATGTTCTACCCGATGTTCCGCGGAGCGGGCTGGATCCCGGTCAATGCCATCCATGAACTGGCGCTTTCGATCGACGAGGATCGGGCGGCCTCGCTGAAATTCCGGCTCGACAATGAAGACGTGCTTCTGACCAAGGCGAACCAGAAGCCGCTGGCGGGCTGGGGCAGTTGGGGTCGCAACTCGATCTTCGACCCGGAAACCGGCGAGATGACCAGCATCACCGACGGCATCTGGCTGATCTTCATCGGGGTCTACGGCTGGCTCGGCTACATCGGCCGCTTCGGCCTGCTGACCGTGCCGATCCTGCTCTATGCGCTCCGCCAGAGAACCTACGGACCCTCGCTCATCACGCCGGGCCTGACGGTGCTGCTTGCGGCCATGCTGATCGATCTTCTGCCCAATGCGGGTCTCGTCAACTACGTCTGGCTGAGCGCCGGCGCTGTAGCAGGGCTGGTCGTCCTGCGGACAGCCGGCGATGCCGCCGACCGCAGCGATCAGGGGGCCGCCTCGCCGGCTGTGGCGGAAACCCGGGCAAGCTGGCTTATGGCCGAGGACACCGCGCCTCCGCCGGGGCGCCGGAGACGCTCCGAACAAAGGGACGCGCTGAGATGAACGATCTGACCGGAGCCGGAAGCCCCGCGCCACTCACCGGCGAGGGGCTCCGCATCGGGCTGGCCACCCCGGCCTGGCCCGGCACGATCGTGGCCAACGGCATCGCCTCTGCCGTGGCACCGCTGGCCGCTGGCCTTCAGGCGATCGGGCACCGGGTCACGATCCTGGCACATTGGATCGACGCACCGCACGATGATCCGAACGTCATCAGCCTGCCGCCGCGCCCGACGCCGCTGGTGGAACGCGCCCTGTTCCGCATCATGCCCGACCACATGGTGCGTCGCGGCATGATCGCGAAGCTTGTCGCAGCCACCCGCCGCGCCATTGCCGAGCAAGGCATCCAGGTTCTGGTGATGGAGGAAAGCTTCGGCTGGGCCGGGGCGCTGCGCCGCGCCGTGCCGATCCCGGTCGTCGCCACCCTGCATGGACCTTACTGGCTGCACCGCTCCGGGCCCGGACGGCCCGCACGCGGCCCTGACGCCCGCCGCGAAGCCTGGGAGGCAGAGGGCTTGCGGAACGTGGACGCCATCATCGCGCCATCACATGCGGTGCTGGATCGGACGCGGGCCGAATGGGGCCTGCCCGACGTGCCGACCGCCGTCATCGGCAACCCGGTTTCGCTGGTCGATCCGGTCCCCGCCGCGGTCCGTTCCGATACGCCGCAGATCCTTTTCGTCGGTCGCTTCGACCGGATCAAGGGCGCCGATGTCGTGCTGGATGCCTTTGCCCGCGTTGCAAGCCGGCACCCGGACTGCCGGCTGACCTTCGTCGGCCCGGACGAGGGCCTTGTCCGGGCCGACGGCTCGCGGCTGCATGTGAAGCAGGCGATTGCCGCCCTTCCAGCCGGCGTCCGGTCCCGGATCGACGTGCTTGGCCGGAAGTCGCGCGCCGAGGTGGCCGCCCTGCGCCGCAGCCATCCGATCACCCTGATCGCCTCGCGCTACGAGACCTTCGGCGTGGCCCTGATCGAGGCGATGGTTGCCGGGGCAGCCGTTATCAGCACGCGCGTCGGCGGCTGTGCAGAAATCCTGCGCGATGGGGAAACCGGCCTTCTGGTCCCGCCCGAGGACCCGCAGGCCATGGCCGAGGCCTGCCTTCGGCTGCTGGCGGATCCTGCGCTTGCGCGGCAACTGGGCCAGTCCGCACAGTCGGACATTGCTGCACGCTTTGCGCCCCAGGTCATCGCGCGCGAGGTCGCAACTTTCCTCGCGCCGATCTGTCGCCCAAGGGAGTGATCCGCCTTCAGATCCCCAGCTTGCGCAGCCGATGGCCAAGCCGGCGGTAGATCACCGGCGGCAGCAGGTTCTGCATGATCCGGTGACGCTGCTCCAGCCGGTCCACCTTGTCGTTGGTGCCGGGGCGCGGCTTGAACAGCGTGCTGTGCGACACCTTCGTCGAATCCCAGGTCGCGGTGTAGTAATACAGCGCGATGGACATCCGGGGTTCCTTGTCGGGATGGTTCACCGGCTCGGGGTTGCCATGCCAGGTGTTCGACCCGGTGTTGAAGCAGCACATCCGGTTGAACAGCGGCACAAAGCTCGCGACCTTGGCGGTCATGTCCTCGTTCCAGACCTCGAAGGACCCGCCGTATTCTTCCTTCCAGTCCTTGTTCAGGTAGATCAGCACGTTCAGCCGCCGTTCCAGGTTCAGCTTGCCCTGGCGGTTGAAGTCGGCGTGGATGTCGAGATGCCCGCCGTTCGACACCACATGGATGCCGCCGCCCGCATAATAGGGGTCGGGAATCAGCCCGTCGATGCCGGTCAGCTCCTCCAGATAGGCGAGGAAGCCCTTCGAGTTCAGCGAATGGAACAGCGCGCGGGTGTAGGGACCCAGCCGTTCCGGCATGTAGGCCGCCTTCAGCTTTTCCTGCGGCCGGTTGAAGAAGCTTTCCGCCGCCGGCAGTTCCCGCAACTCCTCTCGCACGCGGTCCAGGATCTCGGGCGGCATGAAGTTGTCGAAACAGCCATAGGGGTAAGGCTTCCTCGACCGGTATGCCTCGGCCGCGGCCTTGGCATATTCGCGGGCGCCATCGGCATCGATCAACAGCGTCTCGGGATCGATCGGCAGAGTGTTCACGGACATGACAACCTCTCAGTCTTCTTTTCGATAAGTATTGCGTGATCAGAACGGGCGCGGCACCGGGTCCGGCCAGGGAATGCCAGGTTCACATTCACACGGCAGCATGCACCTCCTCGGCATCGCCGGCGACCATGCGCCGGAAGGTCGCATTGCCGGCCAGAAGTTCGTCATAGCTGCCCTGCGCCAGCAATCGGCCGCGGTCCATCAGGAAGATCGTGTCGCAGGTCTTTACCGTCGTCAGCC
>JBKBRG010000366.1:0-3264 GCA_046292325.1 Tabrizicola sp. | reverse complement strand
CGACGTCATCCTTCCCGTCTTCCTGGTGATCGGATTCGGCCTTGCCGCCGTGCGCGCCGGATGGCTGACCGAAACGGCCATCGACGGGCTGATGCGCTTTGCGCAGAACTTCGCCGTGCCCTGCCTCCTCTTCCGCTCGATCGCCCATCTCGACCTCTCGGCCGCCTACGACCCCGGCCTGATGGTCAGCTTCTACGCCGGGGCCTTCGCGGGCTTCTTCGCATGTTTCTTCGGCGCCATGCTGGTCTTCGGCCGCGCCATGCCCGATGCGGTGGCCATCGGCTTCGCCGGTCTCTTCTCCAACTCGCTGCTCCTCGGGCTTGCCATCACCGAACGCGCCTACGGCACCGCGGCGCTGGAAGGCAACTACGCGATCATCTCGCTGCATGCCCCGATGCTCTACGGTTTCGGCATCGCGCTGATGGAATGGGCGCGGACGCGGGGGCGCGGGCTCTCGGGCGCGGCCCTTCTCCGCCAGATCGGCCAGGCGATCCTGTCGCAGTCGCTGGTGATCGGCATCCTGCTCGGTTTTGCGGTCAACCTGGCCGACAACCCCCTGCCCGAGGTGTTCTGGTCCGGCGTCGACATGATCGCGCGCTCGGCCATCCCGGTGGCTCTCTTCGGTCTCGGCGGCGTCCTCGTCCGCTACCGGATCGAGGGCGACATCGGCCCGGTCCTGATGGTCACCTTCGCCTCGCTGATCCTGCACCCGGCGGTGACCTGGGCGCTTGGCACGCAGGTTTTCCACCTGGGAACCGACGCGCTCCGCTCGGCCGTGGTGACCGCCGCCATGGCACCCGGGGTCAACGCCTACATGTTCGCCCACATGTATGGCGTCGGCAAACGGGTCAACGCCTCAAGCGTGCTGGTGGCAACCACCGCCTCGATCCTGACCGCCTGGGGCTGGCTGCAGATGCTGCCCTGACCGCTCGCCGGTGCCTGCCTCTCTCTGCGCCGACCACAGGGCAAGGCAAGCCCATGGCGCAAGACGCGCGCGCCGCCTCAGCGCCCCGTCACCCCGCGCAGCCGGTCCGACCGCCGCCGCAACAGCTCGACCGTGGCCAGAAGCAGGACCGAGATCACCACAAGGATCGTCGCCACCGCCAGGATCGCCGGCGAAATCGCCTCGCGGATGCCGTTGAACATCTGCCGCGGGATGGTCTGCTGGTCCGGCCCCGCGATGAACAGCACCGCCACCACCTCGTCGAACGAGGTGACGAAGGCGAAGAGCGCCCCCGAGATCACGCCGGGCAGGATCAAGGGCATGATGACCTTGAAGAAGGTCGTACGCGGATTCGCCCCCAGCGACTGCGCCGCGCGGATCAGCGACTGGTCGAAGCCCGTCAGCGTCGCCGTGACGGTGATGATCACGAAGGGGATGCCCAGCACGGCATGGGCGACGATGACTCCCAGGTGCGAATTCGCCAGACAGCCCTTTTCGGACAGGAAGATCCCGAACACCGCGCCCATTGCGCTGTCCGGCGCAATGCAGGCCTGGGCGAAGAAGAAGCTCATCCCCACCGCGATGATGATGATCGGCACGATCATGGGACTGATCAGCAGCGCCATGATGAGCCGCCGATAGGGCATCTCGGGGCGCGACAGGCCAAGCGCCGCGATCGTGCCCAGCGTGGTGGCCAGGATCGTCGCCCAGATGCCGACCCAGAACGAATTCTTCGCCGCCTGCACCCAGGTCGCACGCTCCCACACCGCCGACCACCAGGCGCCGTCACGCGCCGTTTCCGGCGCCGGGTGGCCCAGCGTCAGAAGCGTGTCATACCAGCGCAGGGAATATCCCGACGGATCGAAGGACAGCATCTTCTCGGTGAAGGTGAAATAGGGCTCGGCGTTGAACGACAGCGGAATCACGATCAGGATCGGCGCGATCAGGAACAGGAACACCAGCCCGCAGATCGCGAGATAGGTGTAGTGCCAGATCCGTTCCAGCGGCGAGGCATAGGTGGGGAGAGCCATGATGTCCTTCTCAGCCGAACTTCAGCCGATCGATGCCGATCAGCCGGTCATAAAGCCAGTAGAGCAGCAGGATCGACGCCAGCAGCATCCCGGCGATGGCGGCGGCCAGCGACCAGTTCGACTTGGACATGTGGAAGGCGATCAGGTTCGAGATCAGCTGCCCGTCCGCGCCGCCGACTAGGGCGGGGGTGATGTAGTAGCCCACCGCCAGGATGAAGACGAGAAGCGACCCGGCGGCGATGCCCGGCAGGGTCTGCGGCAGGTAGACCCGGCGGAAGGTGGTCCAGCTGGTCGCGCCCAGCGACCGGGCGGCCCGGGCATAGCTTGGCGGGATCACCCGCATGACGGAATAGAGCGGCAGGATCATGAACGGCAGAAGCACATGCGTCATCGCCACGATGGTCCCGGTCATGTTGTACATCATCGACAACCGCCCGTCGTCGCCGATCAGTCCGATGCCGACCAGAAGGTCGTTGACGATCCCCTGCTCCTGCAACAGCGCGATCCAGGACGAGGTGCGCACCAGAAGCGAGGTCCAGAACGGAAGCAGCACCAGAATCATCAGCAGCGACGACTTGGCCATCGGCAGCGTCGCCAGAAGATGTGCCACCGGAAAGGCCAGCAGCAGGCACAGGAGCGTGATGACCGCCGAGATCAGGAAGGTCTTGCCGAAGAGGTAGAGATAGATCCGCTCGTTGTCCTCGCCGAAGGCCCAGCCGTCATCGGTCAGCTTCATGTCCGAGGCGACCTTGTAGAACTCGGCGGTATAGACATGGGCGGCCGAAGCCATGCCCCGCCACAGCGCGGGCCTGGCCCAGTCGTCATCCAGGGCCACCAGCGATTCCTTGAACGGCGGGGTCAGATTGCCGGCCTCGCGCGCGCCCTTCTTGAAAAGGCTGATCGTGCCGGGAACGGAATAGTTGATCCGGGTGCCCGCGATGCCGGTGGTCTTGTCCGTCTGCATCTGCGCCAGGTCCCTGACGAGGGCAGCATAGGCCTCTTCCGGCGGGTTGGCCGGGTCGAAATCGGGATTGGCCTCGAACCACGCCACAAGCGCCGGTGCGGACGAGGCGAAGCCGTCATGTTCGACGGACCGCTTCAGCATGTAGGCGATGGGGATCAGGAAGGTCAGCAGCACGAACAGCAGCAGCGGCAGCACCAGCAGGAAGGCGCGGCGCCTGGCGCGGGCCTGGGCGGCCTGAAGCGCGGCCTTCAGCGGCCGGCCATCCGCAGTGCACAGAAGGTCTTGGGGGGCGTCGGCCATGCCGTCCTCGCAGATGGGGCCGGGCG
>JBKBRG010000365.1:0-3273 GCA_046292325.1 Tabrizicola sp. | reverse complement strand
GGCTTGATGAGTTCCTGCCAGTTCTTGTGGATCATTCTGAAGCCCCTATTCTTGTCCGCTGCCGATGTCCTAAGCCTACGGACGCCCGAGGATCGTAAACGACGAAAACCGGGCCGCGAGGGGTCCCCCTCGCGGCCCGGCTGAAATCAGCACTTTAGACGCGGCGGCGCTTCGGCGGGCGGCAACCGTTGTGCGCCAGGGGCGTCACGTCGCGGATCGAGGTGATCTGGAAGCCCACGGCAGCCAGGGCGCGCAGCGCCGACTCACGGCCCGAACCCGGACCCTGCACTTCGACTTCCAGCGTGCGGACGCCGTGTTCCTGCGCCTTGCGGCCGGCATCCTCGGCCGCCATCTGGGCGGCATAGGGCGTCGATTTGCGGCTGCCCTTGAAGCCCATGGTGCCCGAGGACGACCAGGAAATCGCATTACCCTGAACGTCCGAGATCAGGATCTTGGTGTTGTTGAACGACGAGTTCACATGCGCCACGCCGGCGGCGATGTTCTTGCGCTCTTTCTTCTTGCCGCGGACGGCCTTGGTATCGCGTGCCATCTGTCAGCCCCCCTTATTTCTTCTTGCCGGCAATGGCCTTCGCGGGGCCTTTGCGGGTGCGGGCGTTGGTGTGGGTGCGCTGGCCGCGGACCGGCAGGCCCTTGCGGTGACGGAGGCCCCGGTAGCAGCCAAGGTCCATCAGACGCTTGATGTTCATGGTGACTTCGCGGCGCAGGTCGCCTTCGACCGTCAGGTTCGCGTCGATGTATTCGCGGATCGCCAGCACTTCGCTGTCGGTCAGCTGGTTCACGCGGCGAGAGCGGTCGATCTTCAGCGCCTCGCAGATCGTCTCGGCCGTGTGCGGCCCGATCCCGGTGATGTAGGTCAGCGCGATCGGAACCCGTTTCGCGGTAGGAATGTTGACGCCAGCAATACGTGCCAAACGTGTCGTCCTTCTTCGTTGCGGTTCCGTAATTCCAGAACCTTTTTTCACAACACCGCGCGGGCGACAGGCCCGGCGATACGAACTTCCAATAAGGAAGGCCCGCAAGGCGATTCCATGGCGGGACGCCGTGCATTAGGGGCTTTTGCGAGGGGCGTCAAGGCCGCGAAACGGGTTTTTCAGGCCTTGTCAAGAACCGCTGCGATCGCCTGGGCAACGTCCTCCACATCGGCGAGCCCGTCAACGGCGGAAAGCTGCCCCTTGGCATGGTAATAGCCGATCAGCGGCGAGGTCTTCTTGTAGTATTCCATCAGACGGGTCCTGAGGGTTTCCTCGTTGTCGTCGGCCCGCCGCTTGAGGTCCGTGGACCCGCAGACGTCGCAGATGCCCGCCACCTTCGTCGGGTGGGTCACGTCGTGATAGACCGCGCCGCAGTTGCCGCAGGTGAAGCGGCCGGTGATCCGGGCGACCAGCGCCGCGTCGTCCACCTGCATCTCGATCACCGCGTCAAGCCGCTGGCCGGTGCGCGCCAGCAGCTCAGCCAGCGCATCGGCCTGTTTCAGCGTGCGCGGGAAGCCGTCGAAGATGAAGCCGCCCTTGGCGCCGGACTTCATCTTGTCCTCGATCAGGCCGATGACGATCTCGTCCGTCACCAGTTCGCCGCGCGCCATGATGGCCTCGACGCGCTTTCCAAGCTCGGTGCCCTTGGCGATCGCCTCCTTCAGCATGTCGCCGGTGGACAGCTGCACCATGCCGCGCGCCTCGACCAGCCGCTTGGCCTGCGTTCCCTTGCCCGCGCCCGGCGGCCCCAGAAGGATGACGTTGACCATGGATCAGCGCCGCGCCGGAGCCTTGGGCGCCGCCTTGGCACCGGATTTCTTGCGGCCGCGCAGCTGCGACTTCTCGATCAGCGCCTCGTACTGGTGCGCCAGAAGATGCGACTGGACCTGCTGGATCGTGTCCATCGTCACCGAGACCACGATCAGCACCGAGGTGCCGCCGAAGTAGAACGGAATACCGACGCGGCTGATCAGGATCTCGGGCAGCAGGCAGACGGCCGCCAGATAGGCCGACCCCAGAACGAGGATGCGGTTGACCACATATTCCAGGTATTCCTCGGTCTTCTTGCCGGGACGGATACCGGGGACCGAGGCGTTCTGGTTCTTCAGGTTCTCGGCCACGTCATCGACCTTGAACGAAACGTTCAGGGTGTAGAAGTAGGCGAAGAACACGATCATGCCGGCCAGGAAGACCAGGTGCAGCGGCTGGCCATAGCCCAGATTCGCCGCCAGCCAGGACAGGACCGGGTTGGTGGTGGACCCCGAGAAGGTGCTGATCGTCGTCGGCAAGAGCAGGATCGACGAGGCAAAGATCGCCGGAATGACACCTGCCGGGTTCACCTTGATCGGCAGGTGCGACGAGCCGCCCTCATAGACCTTCATCCCCACCTGACGGCGCGGATAGAGGATCGAGATCTTGCGCAGCGCCCGCTCCATGAACACGACGAAGGCGATGACCACCACGACCATCACGATCACGCCCAGGATCACCGGGGTGGACAGCGCCCCTGACTGGCCCTGCGCGAAGAACTGGGCAATGGCGGCCGGAATCTCGGCGACGATACCGACGAAGATGATGAGCGAAATGCCGTTCCCGATCCCACGCGCGGTGATCTGCTCGCCAAGCCACATCAGGAACATGGTGCCGCCGACCAGCGTGATGACGCAGGAAGCGACGAAGAAGAGACCCGGATTATGGGCCAGACCGCCGCTCTGGATCGACATGGCGATGCCGTATCCCTGAAGGATCGCCAAGGCGACCGTGCCATAGCGGGTATACTGGTTCAGCTTCTTGCGGCCCTGCTCGCCTTCCTTCTTCAGCTGCTGCCAGGGCGCATACATGGTGCCGAGGAGCTGCACGATGATCGAGGCGCTGATGTAGGGCATGATCCCCAGCGCGAAGATCGCCATCCGGCTGACCGCACCGCCGGTGAACAGGTTCAGCATCCCGCCGATCCCCTGCCCTGCCTGCTGCATGAACTCGCGCAGCGCGTCCCCGTCGATGCCGGGGACCGGGATGAAGGTGCCCACGCGATAGACGATCAGCAAGCCGATGGTGAACAGGATGCGCTGGCGCAGGTCCGTTGCCTTGCCCAGCATCCCCCAGCTGAGGTTGGCCGCCATTTGCTCTGCAGCAGATGCCATGTCAGGTCTCTTTCAAGCCAAGCGCCGCCGGACCGTTTTCCGGTTCGGCGGCGCGGGAAAACTGGAAGCTGATGTAAGCGACCTGCGGGCCGCTCACAATCCCTTATTCAGCCGCAGCCGCGACCGGTGCCAGCAGC
>JBKBRG010000364.1:0-3293 GCA_046292325.1 Tabrizicola sp. | reverse complement strand
GCCTCGCTGGTGACGCCCGAGATGAAGGCCAAGGTCGATGAGGCCGCCGCCAAGATCAAGTCGGGCGAGATCGTGGTGCACGACTACATGTCGGACAACACCTGCCCGGCTGCGACGTTCTGATCCGGCCCGGGTCGATCTGACAGGTGCCGCGCCAAGCCCTTGGCGCGGCACATTTGCACAGGGATGCCGCGAAAGTCGCGCAGACAAGCGGCGGGCACCCGGCGGAAACAGGGGGAAGACATGGCCAACCAGAGCGGGACCGACGCGGCCTATGCCATCGAGCTGAAGGGCATCTCCAAGGCCTTCGGTCCGGTCCAGGCGAACAAGGACATCAACATCGCGGTGCCGAAGGGCACGATCCACGGCATCATCGGCGAGAACGGCGCCGGAAAGTCCACGCTGATGTCGATCCTCTACGGCTTCTACAAGGCCGACGCCGGACAGATCTTCATCAACGGCAAGCTCACCCCGATCCCCGACAGCCAGAGCGCCATCCGCGCCGGCATCGGGATGGTCTTCCAGCATTTCAAGCTGGTGCAGAATTTCACGGTCCTGGAAAACATCATCCTCGGCGCCGAGGACGGGCAGATGCTGAACACCTCGCTGTCCAAGGCGCGGAAGGAACTGGAGCGGCTGGCGCGGGACTACGAACTGGACGTCGATCCCGACGCGCTGATCGAGGACCTGTCGGTCGGCCACCAGCAGCGGGTGGAGATCCTGAAGGCGCTGTATCGCCAGGCCGACATCCTGATCCTGGACGAACCCACGGGCGTGCTGACCCCGGACGAGGCCGACCACCTGTTCCGCATCCTGAAGGGGCTGAAGGAGCAGGGCAAGACGGTGATCCTGATCACCCACAAGCTGCGCGAGATCATGGAGGCCACGGACAACGTCAGCGTCATGCGCAGGGGCACGATGGTCGCCACGGTGAAGACCGCCGAGACGTCCCCTGAGCAGCTGGCCGAGCTGATGGTGGGCCGCAAGGTCCTGCTGGAGGTCGAGAAGGGCCCTGCCAGACCGGGGGAGGTCGTGCTGTCGGTCAAGGACCTGCGCGTCCGCGACGAACACAAGGTCGAACGGCTGAAAGGCGTCAGCTTCGAGATCCGGGCGGGCGAGATCCTGGGCATCGCCGGGGTTGCGGGGAACGGGCAGTCCGAGCTTCTGGCGGCTTTGGGCGGGATGCAGGCCGCGACCGGCACGGCCACGCTGAAGGGGGCTTCGCTGCCCCTGTCGGGCGCGGGGTCCGACGGGCAAAGCCGGCGCCGCGCCGGAATCGCCCATGTGCCGGAGGACCGGCATCACCACGGGCTGATCCTTGACTTCACCGCCTGGGAGAACGTGGCCTTCGGCTATTTCAACGACCCGGACTACCAGAAGAACGCGCTGTTCATGGACAACGACGCGATCCGCGCCGACACGGAACGGAAGATGGCGAAGTTCGACGTGCGCCCGCCGATCCCGACGCTGGCCGCCAAGTCCTTCTCGGGCGGCAACCAGCAGAAGATCGTGGTGGCGCGCGAGATGGAACAGAACCCCGCGCTGCTGCTCATCGGCCAGCCGACCCGGGGCGTGGACATCGGCGCGATCGAGTTCATCCACAAGCAGATCATCGCGCTGCGCGACGCAGGTGCGGCGATCCTTCTGGTCAGCGTGGAGCTTGACGAGATCATGAGCCTTTCGGACCGCATCGCCGTCATGTTCGACGGCCGGATCATGGGCTTCCGCGATCCGGACAAGACCGACGAGCGCGAACTGGGCCTGCTGATGGCCGGGGTGACGGGCAAGGGAGAAGCGGCATGAGCCTTGACCGGCCCCCCACCCCCCTCCCCTCCCCACCGAGGGGGAGGGGGGGCGCCTTGCCCGCAACGCCCTTCGCATCGCCCGACGGATCGCCCGGGCGCCGCCCTGCCCGCGCCTTGGGGGAGGGCCGGGGTGGGAAATCCGCCCCCTGTTCACAAGACCGGAGAGCCGCCTGATGGACCGCTTGCCACGCTGGGCCGACATCGCCCTTGTCCCCTTCGTCTCGCTGACGCTGGCCGCGCTGATCTCGGCGCTGGTCATCATCGCCATCGGGCAGGACCCCTGGGAGGCGATCAGGGTGATGGTCCAGGGGTCGGTGATGAACGCCTATGGCTGGGGCTACACCCTGTATTACGCGACCAGCTTCATCTTCACCGGACTTGCCGTCACGGTGGCCTTCCATGCCGGCCTGTTCAACATCGGCGGCGAGGGTCAGGCGCAACTGGGCGGCCTGGGGGTCGCTCTGGTCTGCCTGTTCCTGCCCTGGCCGCACTGGACGCTGGCCCTTCTCGGCGCCTCGCTGGGGGCGGCGCTGTTCGGCGCGGCCTGGGCGGCGATCCCGGCCTACCTTCAGGCGAAACGCGGCAGCCATATCGTCATCACCACGATCATGTTCAACTACATCGCCGCCAGCCTGATGATCTTCATGCTGGTCGACGTGCTGCGCCCGCCCGGCAAGATGGACCCGGCCACGGCGAACTTTCCGCCGGAAACCCACCTGCCCAGCTTCAACGAGATTCCGGGCCTGAACCTGATCTTCACCTCGGGCGTTCCCGCCAATGTCACCTTCTTCATCGCGCTGGCGATGGCGGTGGTGGTCTGGCTTCTGTTGTGGCGCACGCGGCTGGGCTACCAGATCCGCGCCTTCGGCAAGTCGGAGCCGGCCGCGCGCTATGCCGGGATCAACCCGACGCGGATCATCATGGTCGCCATGCTGATCTCGGGCGGCCTGGCGGGCCTGATGGCGATCAACAACGTGATGGGCGAGGCCGAGCGGCTTCTGGGCAACTCGGCCTCTGGTGCGGGCTTCATCGGCATCGCGGTGGCGCTGATGGGGCGCAACCACCCGGTCGGCGTGGTGCTGGCGGCGGTTCTCTTCGGTTTCCTGTTCCAGGGCGGGGCCGAGCTGGGTCTCTGGACCAGGATCCCGATCGAGCTGAGGACCGTGGTGCAGGGTCTGGTGATCCTGTTCACCGGGGCGCTCGACATGATGGTGCGGATGTTGCTGACCCGAATCTTCGCCCTCTTCCGCACCCGCAGACTGGAGGCCGCGTGATGGACTACGCAACGCTTCTGCAATTGCTCGATTCGACCCTGCGCCTGGCGACACCGCTGCTGCTGGCCTGTCTCGCGGGCCTCTATTCCGAGCGGTCGGGCGTCTTCGACATCGGGCTGGAAGGCAAGATGCTGGTCGCCGCGATGTGCGCCGGCGCGGTGGCCTTCTACACCGGGTCGGCCTGGGTCGGCGCGCTTGCGGGGATCGCCGGGTC
>JBKBRG010000363.1:0-3320 GCA_046292325.1 Tabrizicola sp. | reverse complement strand
TTCGGAAATGTATCCGTTCGAGAACGAAGGGCCCGGCGACACCCTGTGGGAGCTGGGCCTCGACTGGACCGTGACCAAGGGCAAGACCGGCTTCCGTGGCGCGGAAGAGCATTACCGGCTGCAAGGCCGCGAACGCTTCAAGATCTCGGGCCTGAAGTTCGAGGGCAAGAAGGTGCCGGGCAACGCGCCGGTCTTCAGCAAGGACGGCAGGAAGGTCGGCGTGGTCACCCAGCCGATGTATTCGCCGCTGAACGACTGGGTGGTGGCGATCGCGCGGCTGGACGTGGATTGCGCCAACAACGGCACCGAGCTGGAGGTGCGCTGCGGCACGCATGGCCCGTTGAAGGCCGTGTCGGCCCCTCTGCCGTTCTACGACGTGGAAAAGAAGCGCCGCACCGCCAAGGACTGATCTTTCCGGGGCCTGCCTTTCGGCGGGCCCCGTTCCACCCAAGGGACATGCCCGTGAAAGTCGAACTGACCCCCGTGAACGCGCCCTCGATGCGATCGCGCCCGGTCTATGCGCCGCTCGAGCCGCGGCCTGGCAAGCTGCATGTCTTCGTCGCCGACGGCGAGGGCGCGGAGGCCGTGACCGAGATGCTGGACAAGGCGACCAACCGTTCGGAAATCCTGGCCGGCGCGCATGTGATGTATTGTCCGGGGCCGACGGGAACGGATCTTGCCGCGAAGCTGGAGGGGCTGGGGGCCGCGCAGTTCTATCGCGCGCCGACCATTCCGGCGCTTCTGCCGCGTCTGGTGCGGGTGCTGGCGGACGCGCATATGGGGACGCAGTTCTACCTTGCGGGCACCGAGGGCCTGATCGGTCAGGCCGAACGCGAGATCATGGCGACCGGCTTTCCCTTCGCCTCGATCCAGAAGGAACATCGCGGATCGACCCTGCGGCGCGTGCAATGCGTGCATTGCAAGGGGATCACCGAGAACGTGGCCACCGACCCGTTCGAGTGCAGCCACTGCGGGCTGAACCTGTTCGTCCGCGACCATTACTCGCGGCGCATCGCGGCCTTCATGGGCGTCTGCATCGACGCCGAAGACCCCGGCCAGGTGCCGGAAAGCGTGGTGAGGTTCAAATGAGCGGCGGCGCCAAACTCCAGGTCCGCGTGGCCGAGGTGGTCGAGGTCAACGAGCTGATCAAGCGCTTCCGCTTCGTGTCGCGCGACGGATCGGACCTGCCGGCCTTTTCGGGCGGCGCCCATACCGTGGTCGAGATGGACGACCACGGCACGCGCAGACTGAATCCCTATTCACTCATGTCAGACCCCGAGGATCGTTCGGGTTACGAGATCAGCGTCCGGCGCGATGATCAGGGCCGGGGCGGGTCGCTCTACATGCACCGGCATGTGAAGCCGGGGATGGAGATGGTCCTCAGCCACCCGGTCAACCTTTTCCCGCTGGACAACCGGGCGAAGAAGCACCTGATGATCGCGGGCGGTATCGGGATCACGCCCTTCCTTGCGCAGATCGCGCAGCTGGACCATTTCGGCGGCAGGTTCGAACTGCATTACGCCGCGCGGTCGCAGGCGCTGGGGGCCTACATGGACCGGCTGACCAGCGCGCATCCCGACCGGGTGCATTGCTACTTCGACGACCGGAAGCAGATGATAGACCTGCACAAGGTTCTGGAGAACCAGCCCATCGGCACGCACCTTTACGTCTGCGGGCCGAAGGGGATGATCAACTGGGTGCTGTCCACCGCCGAAGGCATGGGCTGGCCGAAGCAGGCGCTCCACCATGAGGAATTCCTGGCCCCCGGCACGGGCCTGCCGTTCCAGGTGGACCTCGCGGCCAGCGGCAAGACCATCACCGTCGGCACCACGCAATCGCTGCTGGAGGCGATGGAGGCCGCGGGTGTGGACGCCCCCTACCTCTGCCGGGGCGGGGCCTGCGGGCAATGCGAAACGAACGTTCTGAAATGTGACGGCACGATCCTGCACCGCGACCACTGGCTGACGCCCGAGGACCAGGCGACGAACAGGAAGATCATGCCCTGCGTCAGCCGCTTCGAAGGCAAGACCCTTGTCATCGACCGATAGGAGACGACCATGAGCCTCGATTTCAAATTCGCTCCCGACGATTTCGGTGGCTTCTTCCGGGACGAAACCTTCCGCGACACCTTCACCTACAGGAACAGCGATCCGCGCCGGTTCCCGTTCCCCTTCGACCGCGACGACTACATGTATGCGGTGAACCTCGAGCCGCATGTGCCGGGCCGCAAGGGCACGGCCTTCGAGCACATGCTGGACGTGGACGAGCATTACATCGCCGAGATGATCGACCGCGCCAGGGTGCTGGCCGAGGATCCGCTGCGCTGCCAGTCGCTGCCACACATGACCCTGGCGGGCTGGGACGTGCTGGAACTGATCATGGAGGCCAAGGCACGCGACTATCCGCAATGGTTTTCGCTGACGAAGGAGGGCAATCGCTGGCACTGGGTGAACCGGCCGCTTGGAATCGAACAGTCGTTCACGTTCCTTGATGACTCCACACTGCCCTATCCGCCGTTCGAATACATCATGCGCCAGACCCAGGGCGACTGGACCTTGCAGGACGAACGGGACGGCACGCTCTGGATGGATGCCGGCATCGCCACCAGCCAGGCCGACTGGTCGGTGGATTTCGACATCGGCATGAACTTCCACGAATGGCACGCCCCGGTGCCGCTGGCCCACGAGAAGGGGGTCTTCGACCGGGCGCTGAAGTTCCTTCTGAAGCTGCAGCACGGCGCGCCGGTGCGGCGGTTCAACTGGACGATGACGGTGAACCCGCTGCTGGATACCGCGCCCGAGACCTATCCGAAATGGGGTCCGATGCGCACCACCCTGACGCAAGAGAACATGGGGCAGAAGATGCATCTGCGGGTGGAACTGCAAAGCCTCTACCGGCTGCCCCGGTCGAACGCGATCGCCTTCGACATCCGCTGCTACCTGTGCAGCTTTGAACAGATCGTGACGGTGCCGAAATGGGCCCGCCGCCTGCATCGGGTGATCCGCGACCTGCCGGACGAACTGGCGACCTACAAGGGTTTCATCCGCAACCGCGACGCCATGGTGAAATGGCTGTCCAGATACGACGATGGCGCCCCCACCAGCCCTGGCTGGTTCCCCGATGACTGAGCGCGGCCCCCTGCGGCTGGGGTTCCTGATGTTCCCCGGCTTTCCGATGGCCTGCCTGACCTCGGCCATCGAACCCCTGCGCGCGGCGAACGAGATCACCGGGCGGAAGCAGTTTGTCTGGAAGCTGGTGGCCGAAGCGTCCGCGCCGGTGCGGTCATCGGCCGAGATCGGCTTCGATCCGGACGCGACGTT
>JBKBRG010000362.1:0-3338 GCA_046292325.1 Tabrizicola sp. | reverse complement strand
GCCATCTCGACGGCTTCGTCGAACCAGAATTCCAGCTTCAGCTTCACCGAGCCGGCCTTCCTCGGCCGCGACCTGAGCTTCTCGCTCGGCGCGTTCTACAGGACCTCGGAATCCGACTATTCGGAATATGACACCCGCAACATCGGCTTCAACGCCGGGATCGGCTTCCCTGTGGGCGAGCAGTCGCGGCTGGACCTGCGCTTCGGCGTGGCCGAGGACCGGCTCTACAACTATAACGGCAACTCGCCCATCATCGACGCCGAAGAGGCCGAGGACGCCAAGCGGACGATGTTCGTGGGGTATGGATACGAGTTTGACAACCGGATCACCGGCCTGAACCCGAAGGGCGGCGTGCTGCTGCGGTTCGGGCAGGAGTTTGCCGGATTGGCCGGGGACAACAAGTATATCAAGACCACGGCACTTGCGCTGGCCGAGACCAAGGTGCTGAACGAGGAAGTGACCGTGCGCGCCATCTTCGAGGGGGGCGCGATCACCTCGCTGGGCGGCAACGTCACCCGGGTCACCGACCGCTTCTTCGGCAACGGCAAGATCCGCGGCTTCGAGCCGAACGGGATCGGCCCGCGTGATCTGGGTGCGACCGATCAGGATGCGCTTGGCGGCAACATGTTCGCGGTTGCGCGCTTCGAGGCAGACTTCCCCTTGGGCCTGCCCGAGGAATACGGCATCACCGGCGGCGCCTTCTTCGATGTGGGTTCGGTCTGGAGCCTCGACAACACGTCGGGGTTCGGCGGCGGCGAGGTGGACGATGGGTTCAACCCGCGCGCCACGATTGGTGTGTCGCTGTTCTGGACCACACCGATCGGGCCCTTGCGGTTCAACTTCAGCAAGGCTGTCGTGAAGGAAGACTACGACAAGGAACAGAACTTCGACTTCACGATCCAGACCAGGTTCTGACCATGGCAGGGTGGCGCGGAAGAGGACGCGCCGGGGTGCAGGCCTTGATGATGGCGGGCGCCCTTGCACTGGTGCCGGCGGTGGAGGCGCAGGAAACGGAGGCGCAGCAGACGGCACCAACCTCCACCGTCCGCGGCATGCCCCTTCTGCTGCTGGACCAGGACCGACTGTTCCTGGAATCCGATTTCGGCAAGGCGACCCTGGCGCGAGAGCGTGCCGAGACCGCCGCGCTGGAGCAGGAAAACCGTCGCATCGAGGCCGAACTTGTCGCCGAGGAACAGGCGCTGACCAAGCTGCGGGCGACGCTGACGCCGGAGGAGTTCACCGCGCGGGCCGAGGCCTTCGATGCAAAGGTCGAACGGATCCGGGATGAGCAGGACGCCAAGGCCCGGCGGCTGAGCGAGCGCCGCGAGGCCGACCGCAAGGCCTTCATGCAGGTTGCCGTGCCGGTGCTGGGCGCAATTCTGGGAGACCGGGGGGCGACCGCGATCCTGGACAAGAACATGGTCATCCTGTCCTTGTCGGCGGCAGATGTGACCGACGAAGCCATCGCTAGGGTGAATGCCGCCCTCGCCACTCCGCCGGCACCGGCCCCCTGATCCCGCCTCGGACGTCCGCGGCAACTTGTGCCGTCCTGCGCGACTTGCTAGCTAGACCGCACCAGCATGAGGGTCTTTGCTGACGAAGGGGTGCGAGGATGGATGGAACTGCCGTGACACATGCCGATCTGGACCTGATCCAGCGGATCATTCCGCATCGTTACCCATTCCTTCTGATCGACAAGGTCCGCGACATCGTCATCAACGAAAGCTGTGTCGGCATCAAGTGCGTCACCCTGAACGAGCCGCAGTTCCAGGGGCATTTTCCGGGCATGCCGATCTTTCCGGGGGTCATGATCATCGAGGCGATGGCGCAGACCTCGGGCGTGCTGGTCGGGTTGTCGATGGATCTGGTGGACAGGAACGCCAAGGTCTTCTTCATGGGGGTCGACGGGGTCAAGTTCCGCCGCAAGGTGGTGCCCGGCGACGTGCTTGAGCTGCACGTCAAGGCGGTTCGCGGCGGCGGCCGGGTCTGGAAGTTCGAGGGTCGCGCCATCGTCGAGGGCGAGCTGGCCTGCGAGGCCACCTTCATGGCGATGTTCGACGTGGCAAAGGCCTGAGCCGCGGCATGAGCATTCACCCGTCCGCCCAGGTCCACCCTTCGGCCATCGTCGAGCCTGGCGCCGTGATCGGCGAGGGCTGCGTGATCGGCCCCTTCTCGATCGTCGGTCCGGAAGTGGTGCTGGGTGCCCGTGTCGTGCTCAAGTCGCATGCCGTGGTCACCGGCTGGACCGAGATCGGCGCGGATACGGTAATCTTTCCCTTCGCCACCGTGGGCGAGGTTCCGCAGGACCTGAAATACCAGGGCGAACATACGCGGCTGATCGTCGGCGCCCGCTGCCGGATCCGCGAGGGCGCGACGCTGAACATCGGCACGGAAGGGGGCGGCGGTGTCACACGGGTTGGCGATGACGTGCTGATCATGACCGGCGCGCATGTCGGTCACGATGCGCAGATCGGCGACCGGGTGATCCTGGTGAACAACGTGGCCATTGCCGGCCATGTGGTGCTGGGCGATGACGTGATCGTGGGCGGGCTGTCGGGCATCCACCAATGGGTGCGCGTGGGCCAGGGTGCGATCATCGGCGCGGTCACCATGGTCACCAATGACGTTATCCCCTATGGCCTGGTTCAGGCGCCGCGGGGCGAACTGGACGGGCTGAACCTCGTGGGACTGAAGCGGCGCGGCGTGGACCGGGCCGGGATCACCGCGCTCAGGGCGGCCTATCAGACGCTGGCGCAGGAGGACGGCAGCTTCCTCGACCGCGCGCGGAAGCTGTCCGAGGAAAGCGACAACCCGCTGGTGCGCGAGATCACCGAGTTCATCCTGTCGAAGTCCGACCGCAGCTTCCTGACCCCCAAGGGCGGGCGCTAGCCCATGCGCGCTGCCATCATTGCCGGACAGGGGCGGCTGCCGGCCGAGCTGGCCGCGGCGATGGCCGAGCCGCCGCTGGTGGCGGCGCTGGACGGGTTCTCGCCCGAAGGGATCACGGTGGACCTGACCTTCCGGGTAGAGCGGCTTGTGCCATTCCTGCGCGCGCTGGAGCGGGACGGGGTGGACCGGGTGATCTTTGCCGGCGCAGTGACACGGCCGCGACTTGACCCGAGCCTGTTTGACGAGGCGACGGCCGCGCTGGTGCCACGCCTGATGCAGGCGATGGCAGCGGGGGACGACGCGACGCTGCGGGAGGTGATCGAGCTCTTCGAGGAGTTCGGCTTCACCGTTGCCGGGGTTGAAGAGGTGGCCCCGGCGCTTCTGCCCGGGGCGGGGGTGCTGGCCGGCAGGGTCTCGCCGCGCGACGAGGCCGACGCCGCCCGCGCCGC
>JBKBRG010000361.1:0-3353 GCA_046292325.1 Tabrizicola sp. | reverse complement strand
AGGAAGCGGTTGCAGACGTTCCTCAGCGATTCCGGTGTCTTCTTCTCGCCCACGCCGATGACCTGAAGCCCGTCCTCGCGGATGCGCGAGGCAAGCCGCGTGAAGTCGCTGTCCGACGACACCAGCACGAAGCCATCGACCTTGCCGGCATGCAGGATGTCCATCGCGTCGATGACCAGCCCGATGTCAGAGGCGTTCTTGCCCTTGGTGTTGGCGGACTGCTGATGCATCACGAGGCCCAGGTTGCGGGCTTTTTCCTTCCATTGCGACAGCGCCTGCGAGGACCAGTCGCCATAGACGCGCCGGACCGAGGGCTCGCCATAGGCGGCGAGTTCGTCCAGCACCGCCTCGATGTGGCGGGCGGGGATGTTGTCGGCGTCGATCAGCACGGCCAGGCGAAGGGCGCGGGGGTCTGCGGGCATGGGGGGCTCCTCCAATCTGCCCCTTTGTGGCCGAGCGCGAGCCGCAATGAAAGCGCAATCGGTCGGTTGACTTGCGTAGCCGGGCGGTCAACATCGCCCCGCGGCAGCCAGGGGCGTGACGGATGATCGGTGGCTTGCAGATGCTGCGCGGCGTCGCCGCGACGCTGGTCGTGCTGTTCCACCTGCAGGCCGCCGCGGTGGCCGAGGGGCATGATCCGGGACTGCTCGCCTGGTTCCACGGCGGCGAGGCCGGGGTGGACGTGTTCTTCGTCCTGTCGGGTTTTGTCATCTTCCACGCGGCCATGGGCCGGCAGGAGCGCGGCGCTGCCTGGTTCCTGCGGCAGCGGTTCTGGCGGATCATGCCGCCCTACTGGGCCGCGCTGGGGCTGACCCTGGCGGCAATGGCCGGGCTGGCGATCCTGCGCGGCGACTGGTCGGCCTGGCCGGACGGGTGGAGCCTGGTGGTCTCGGTCCTTCTGCTGCCGCTGCCGGATCAGGTGATGGCGGTGGCCTGGACGCTGACGGTGGAGGGGCTGTTCTACCTGGTCTTTGCCGCCAGCTTCTTCCGGTTCGGCGCGCGGGGGGCGATCCTGGCGCTGGCGGTCTGGGCGCTGGTCACGCAGGGGCTGAAGGTCTGGTCTCCCGCATTGCCCGGCTGGCTGGGGCTGATCCTCTATTCCGGGGTCATCGAATTCCTGTTCGGCGGGCTGATCGCGCTGGCCCTTGCGGCCGGCTGGCGGCGGGGGGCGGGGCTGGCGGTTCTGGCGGGCGCGCTGGGGCTGGCGGCGGTGGTGACGGGGGTGCTGCCCTTTGCCTGGGGGAGGGAATGGGTGGCGGGGTTGCCCTCGGCGGCACTGGTCTACGGGCTGGCGGCCGGCGGCTGGCGGATGCCGGGCTGGACCCTGGTCTGGGGCGAGGCATCCTATCTGCTTTACCTCTTGCATCTCCTGGTCTTTTCGGTCGCCGGAACGCTCTTGCGCATGGCCGGGGTTGCCCCCTACGGCTCGCTGGTCCTGATGCTGGCGCTTGGCGTGCTGGCAACGACCGTCTCGGTCGGGGCGACGCTGTGGGTAGAACGTCCCTATCGCGCCTGGGCGAAGGGTCGCTAGCTGGCCGGCGCTTCGGCGCAGCGCGGCCCGGTCAGCAATGCCTGCAACCGGTCGAGGCGGGCGATATCGGTGTCCGAGATGACGAACAACGCCTCGTTGATCGGCGCGTTCAGATAGGGTTCGACCGCAAGTTCGTTGCAGATCAGCAGCTTTCCCGTCTCGCCGACATGGGCCGCGGTCAGGTCGGACATCAGCCTGTCAAGTCCGCCGGAAAGCCGGATCACCAGCGCGGCACCCCGGTCGCCATCGTCGATCCGGCGGACGGACCGGATGTCCTCGGGCGCGGCGTTCAGGGCATCGGGGCCGAAGACCAGGCTGATGCGCGGGACTTCGGCCTGGGCCGGTGCTGCCAGAACGGCGATGAGGACAAGGCTGCGCATGGGCGAAGGGTAGCATGGCCGGTGCGTCCGGCAAGTCAGGCGATCAGCGGCAAGGCCCTTGCGACCAGCGCCCTTAGTGCCGCTTCCGGCGGCAGCGAGAGGAGGAGCCCGCGCTGCCCGGCGTTGATCCAGACCCGGGGGGCGATGCAGGCCGTGGCATCGATGGCCGTCGGAACGGCGCGCTTCTGCCCGAAGGGAGAGATGCCGCCGACATGGTAGCCGGTCAGTTTCTCGGCCCTGGGGGCGGGCATCATGGCGGCGGATTTGCCGCCGAAGGCCGTGGCGACCCTTTTCATGGACAATTGCCGGTCCGAGGGGATGACGCAGCAGGCAGGCTTGCCGTCCACCTCGACCATCAGGGTCTTCAGCAAGACGGCGGGGTCGATCCCCAGCGCCTCGGCAGCCTGAAGGCCCACGGCATCGGCCCTGGGGTCGTAAGGATAGGGGTGCAGCGCGACCTCGATGCCAAGGGCGGCCAGCGCGCGCAGGGCGGGGGTTGAGGACATGGGATGCGCGGGCCGTTTCCGGCCCGCCCTTCGTCATTTCAGCGCGTCGATCGAGGTGATGACCTGACCGACCAGACCATAGTCCAGCGCCTCGCGCGCGGTCAGCCAGAAGTCGCGGCGGGTGTCCTGCGCGATGCGTTCCGGCGTCTGGCCGGTGGCCCTGGCGAAGAGGTGATGGAACCGGTCCTGCATGATCTCGATCTGGCGGGCCTGGATGGCCATGTCAGAGGCCGTGCCGCCGATCCCGCCCGAGGGCTGGTGCAAGAGGAACCGGGTATTCGGCAGGCAGTAGCGGTCCTCGACCGGGGCACCGACGAAGATCAGCGCGCCGGCGCTGGAAACCCAGCCCGAGCCGATGGTGCGGACGCGGGGCCGGATGAAGCCGATCACGTCATGCACCATGTCGCCCGATTCGACATGTCCGCCGGGCGAGGAGATGTAGAGGTTGATCGGGTCGTCGCTTTCCTCGGCCAGGGCGAGAAGGTGGGTCACGGCGCGGGCGGCGACCTTGTCGTTGATTTCACCCGTGATGATGACGCTGCGGGACCTGAAGAACAGCTGGTCGATGGCGCCGCGCGGACCGTCGTCCTTCTGCGCCCGGGTATCGTCGAGAAGCGTGGTCAGCATGGCAGACTCCCTTGTTGCACTGCGGTCAGCGTGACCGAGGGGACGGGGCGGTGCAAGGGGCACCGGACCAAGACGCGCCGGGCGGCGCAGGGGGGGCGTCCGGCGGCATCGCTGCCGCGACGATCCGTATCCCGCGACCTGCGGCCCAGGCCTGAAGGCCAGGCTTGCCTCGGGTCGAGCCACCCCGCAAACGCTTCCTATGCCCGACAGGCCCGACCTGCCCGGCCGGGATGTCATCCGAAGTCGGCAACCGCCGCGCCGGACCGCCGACCCTGCGCGCAGCGTCCAGAGGTTCGCTCGGCAGCCCTT
>JBKBRG010000360.1:0-3366 GCA_046292325.1 Tabrizicola sp. | reverse complement strand
ACAGAATTGGAGAACGCTTCGATCAACTCGCGCAGAATTGGGCTCCGCGGCCCAGTAAACCCAAAGCCTCCAAGCCAGCCACTGAGACCGCCCGCCCGCGGCCCCCGCCGGATGGTTACGTAGAAGTAGGCCGTGGTCATGACGAAGGCAGGCACTGCAACTGCCTGACCTACGAAGGGAATGAAGTTCACCCCGATTCCCGCTGCCCCTCCTGCAAGCATGGCTGTCTTCAGATCGGGGTCTATCTTGTCCCATGCAAGGCCTGCTTTTTCTGTTGCAAGTTTGACGTCTTCGCTATCAAACTTTCCGTCCCCGTTCAGGTCAGTCAGGTACAGTGAGACCTTACGTGCGGTCTCGATTGCTGCCCTCGTTGCTTCTTTAAGCTTGGCCGCTGCTTCGCTATCGAGAGCAGCCCCAGTCTCTTTCAATGCCCTGTCAAAAACCTGGGTGACCACGTCGGTTGAGCCCGTAAATTTCTCTTTTACTTTCTGCCACATAAAGCTTCCTCGTAAGATTCATCACGGTCGGGAAATCTTGAGCCGTACGTCACCGTAGGTTCTGAAACGGGCAAAAGTACGGCATAGCGATGTACGCTCGGATGTGGGGCATCCTGTGGGGCACTCGCAGCACCACCAGTAGACTTCTTATGTGGGGAAGTTGACACCACGAACGAAGTGAGTGGTTGGCTGGGGCGCTAGGATTCGAACCTAGGTATGGCGGTACCAAAAACCGCTGCCTTACCGCTTGGCGACGCCCCAACCGTGCCGCGCTGTTTAGCGAAGGGTCTTGGGGCGTGCAAGGCCCCCGCGTCGAAATTTTCCGTCACGGTTCACGCCTTGCCGGAAGCGGACGCCGGGGTTAGGACGGGGCATGGCATGGGACGCGATCATCCTGGGCGCCGGGGCGGCCGGCATGATGGCGGCGATCGAGGCCGGGCGGCGGGGCCGCAAGGTGCTGGTCATCGACCATGCCAGGGCCGCGGGCGAGAAGATCCGCATCTCGGGCGGCGGGCGGTGCAACTTCACCAACCTCGGCATCGCGCCCGAAAGGTTCCTGTCGCAGAACCCGCGCTTCGCCCTGTCGGCCCTGAAGCGGTTCACGCAGTGGGACTTCATCGCCCGGATGGATGCCGCCGGGATCGCCTGGCACGAAAAGACGCTGGGGCAGCTGTTCTGCGACGGACCGGCGACCCAGGTCGTCGCCATGCTGCTGCGCGACATGCAGCGCGCGGGCGTCACGCTGTGGCTGGACTGCGCGCCGGGCGCGATCCGCCGGGACGAAGGGGGATTCGCCGTGGAAACCCCGCGCGGCGCGCAGAAGGCGCGGGCGCTGGTCGTGGCCACGGGCGGCAAGTCGATCCCGAAGATGGGGGCCACGGGCCTGGGCTATCAGATCGCCGGGCAGTTCGGCGTGCCGGTGGTCGAGACGCGCCCCGCCCTGGTGCCGCTGACCTTTGCCGAACAGGAACTGGCCTGGATACGGCCGCTGGCCGGCGTCTCGGTCGCGGCACGGGTCGCTGCGGGTCGGGCGCGGTTCGACGAGGCGCTGCTCTTCACCCATCGCGGCCTGTCGGGCCCGGCGATCCTGCAAGCCTCGTCCTACTGGCGCGAGGGCGACCCGATCCTGGTGGACCTGGCGCCGGGGCGCGACGTGGCAGCCGGATTGCGCGCGGCGAAGGCGGCACAGGGCAGGTCAGCGCTGCGCAGCGTGCTGGGTCAATGGCTGCCCGAGCGGCTGGCGCGGCACTTCGAAGAGGCGGCGGGACTGGCCGCGCCGATGGCAGAGCTTTCGGGCGCCGTGCTGGACCGGGTCGCGGCGCAGGTGCACGGCTGGCGGCTGGTGCCGGTGGGCTCGGAAGGCTATCGCACCGCCGAGGTCACCCTGGGGGGCGTGGACACCCGGGCGCTGGACGGCCGCACGATGGAGGCGAAGGGGGTGCCGGGCCTCTACTTCATCGGCGAAGTCGTCGATGTCACCGGCTGGCTGGGCGGCTACAACTTCCAGTGGGCCTGGTCGAGCGGCTGGGCCGCGGGACAGGCGCTTTAGCCCTCAGATCTCGATCCGGGCGAAGCCTTCGCGCAGCGCATGCGACCAAGCCTCGGACATGGCGCGGAAGGCGGGGTCTCCGGCCTCGATGCGCCGCGCATGGGTGACGCGGCAGGCGTCGCGCTCGATCACCGCCAGATCCAGCGGCATGCCGACCGAGAGGTTCGAGCGCAGGGTCGAATCCATCGACAGAAGCACCGCCTTGGTCGCGTCCGACAGGCTGGTCGTGGGTCGCACCACGCGGTCGAGGATCGGCTTGCCATACTTGTGCTCGCCGATCTGCAGGAAGGGCGTGTCCTCGGTCGCCTCGATGAAATTGCCCTCGGGATAGATCAGGAACAGCCGCATCGCCCCGCCCCGGCGCTGACCGGCGACGATCATCGAGGCCGAGGCGCCCTGCATGGCGGACAGCTTCTGGTCCACATCGGCCCGGACCCGGGCCAGCCGGTCGCCGACGATCTCGGCCACCTTCAGCAGCGTGGGCGCCAGCATGATCGAGGTTTCGGGCGTGGCCTCGGGATCCTCGACCGCCTCGCGCAGCTGGGCGATGGTGGTCTGGGTTACCGACAGGCTGCCCGCAGTCATGATGACGATGACGCGCTCGCCCGGATCCTCGAAGGCGAACATCTTGCGATAGGTGGAGATGTTGTCGAGCCCCGCATTGGTGCGGGTATCGGACAGAAGCACCATGCCGTCATTCAGCAGAAGGCCCACGCAGTAAGTCATTTTCGCCCGTTCTCCCCGTCGGGGCCAAGCCTATTGGGCCGATTGGAAGACCGCAACCGTCACCTCCATCGCCTCGGTCGCCGCGCCGCGGGCAACACCGCGGATCGGGGCCGCGTCCTGCGCGTCGAAGCCCGAACCCAGCCGGACATAGCGGTCATCGGGGCAGCAGCGGTTGGCGGGGTCGAAGCCCACCCAGCCGAGACCGGGGACGTGCAGTTCCGCCCAGGCGTGGGCGGCCTCGTGCGACGCGCCGTCCTGAGTGGCGAAGAGATAGCCCGAGACATAGCGCGCCGGGATGCCGCGGCTCCGCGCAAGTGCGATCAGCGCGTGCGCATGGTCCTGGCATACGCCCTCGCCCAGCGCCAACGCCTCGGCGGCGGTGGTGTGGGCATGCGTGACACCGGGGCGATAGGCGATGGCGTCGGACACGGCCAGCGACAGCGCATGGGCAAGCGCCAGGCAGTCGGCCCCGGACACCGAGCCCGCAAGTGCGGCCAGAGCCACGTCGATCCGGGTGGGCGCGGTCTCGCGCAGGTAGCAGTCGGGGGCCACGCTCTCGCGGTGGCCGCGCAGGACGCCGGCCATATCCTCGGT
>JBKBRG010000359.1:0-3368 GCA_046292325.1 Tabrizicola sp. | reverse complement strand
GACCGGATCGCGGCGGGCGACTGATAGCCCGCCCGGTGCAGCCGCAGCGCGGCGCGGGCGCCCGAGGGCAGGGCCATCTCGAACACATGGTTCTCGCGGTCGCGCAGAAGGCGCAGAACGCGCCCGCCCCAGGCCTGCGCGACGGTCTCGGCGGGGGTCGTCACTCCTCGTCTCCGACCTTGCCACGCAGCGCCTTCACCTGACCGCGTGCGGTCTTGGCCGCGACGCGGCGGCGCTGGCTGGCGAGCGTCGGCTTGGTCGCGATCCGCCGCCGGGGCGCGACCAGAGCGGCGCGGATCAGCTCGACCAGCCTTTCGCGCGCGATCTCGCGGTTGCGGGCCTGGCTGCGCGTCTCGTCCACCTGGAGAACGATGGCCCCTTCCGCCGTCCAGCGCCGCCCGGCCAGCCGCTTCAGCCGCGCCTTGACCCCCGGCGTCAGATGCGGCGATCGCTCGGCCTCGAACCGCAGTTCGACGGCGGTCGAGACCTTGTTCACGTTCTGCCCGCCCGGGCCCGAGGCGCGCATGAAGCTTTCGCTCAGTTCCCAGTCGGCGATGGCCAGGGTGTCGGTGACGTGCAGCATGGCGCGGTTATGGCGTGGCCCTCGCCGTCAGGCGAGCGCAAAATTCTTCGGCGAAGAATTTTGCGTCCACGGGCGGTCAGGATATCGCGGCCAGCCGTGCCGCGTCAGCATCAGTGCCCCTTCTGCCGCAGCCAGTCGCGGATGATCTCGCGGAGGCGCTCTCCGGAATAGCTGGGGAAATGGCCGCCATGAACCACCCTTGCCGGCAGCCGCAGAAGCCGTTCCATCGAGACCAGGTACTGCCAGCGTTCAAGGTCGCTGCTGCCCTCGATCAGCTCTCCGTCATAGACGATGTCGCCCGAGAACAGGATGCCCGTCGCCGCCTCCCACAGGGCGATGCCGCCGGGGGAATGGCCGGGGGTATGGATCACCTCGAACTGCCGGTCGCCAAGATCGACCACATCGCCGTCCCAGAGGATGCGGCCGACCGGAGCGGCCCGGACCGTGTAGGTCTCGGACCGGTAGGGCTCGGGCGGCAGGGTCGTGAAGATGTCGTCGGTCACATAGCTGTCGGCGAGGGTGTTCTTTCGCGTCGGCGCCCGCAAGAGGTGCGCCTCGGCCGCATGGCAGAGGCGGCAGGGAAATTCGTGGTGCAGGCCGATGTGGTCGAAATGGGTGTGGCTGGCCACGGCCTGCAACGGGCGTTCGGTGACCAGCGGCACCTGGTCGCGCAACGAGACGACGCCCATCCCGCTGTCAACCAGCATGTCGCTGTCGCGCCCCCGGACATGCCAGACATTGCAGCGGTAGAATTCGCGGATATGCGGCTCGTCGATATGGGTGACGCCGTCGCCCACGGCCCTGACGCGCCACCAGTCTTGCGGTCTCGCTCTCATTCCGTCAGCACCACATGGCTTTCGGCGCCAAGATCCAGGACCTGGCCTTCCTCCACCATCCGAGATTGCGGCAGATGCACCACCAGCCGCAAGTCCGGCGCGGCCAGCGGGCTGACGTGGACGCGAAGGTAGGACCCGAAGAAGGCCGCGTCGCGCACGGTGCAGGGGCCGATGCGCAGCGCCCCGTCGGGCGAGATGGCTTCGGGCCGGATGCAGAGCATGCCATCGGCCACGGGAACCGGGCCGAAGGGGGCCTTTCCGCCCGCCACGAGGATGCGGTTGATCTCGCCCATGAAGCCGGCGGTGAACAGGGTCTTGGGATGCAGATAGACCTCGCGCGGGGGGCCGTGATCCTCGATCCGCCCGCCATTCATCACCACGATCCGGTCGGCGATGGCCATGGCCTCTTCCTGGTCATGGGTGACGTGGATGAAGGTCGTGCCCACCCGGCGCTGGATCGCCTTCAGCTCGTCCTGCATCTGGCGGCGCAGCTTCAGGTCCAGCGCGCCGAGGGGTTCGTCCAGCAGCAGCACGTCGGGTTCGACGGCCAGCGCACGAGCCAGAGCCACCCGCTGGCGCTGCCCGCCCGACAGTTCGTGCGGACGCCGGTCGCCGCGCCCCTCGAGCCCCACCAGCGCCAGCATCGCATCGGCCTTCTTCGTGCGGTCGGCGCGGGGCACGCCGCGCATCCGAAGGCCGAAGCCCACGTTGTCGCGCAGGGACATGTGGGGAAAGAGCGCGTAATCCTGAAAGACGGTCGTCGTCGGCCGGTCCTTGGGCGCAACGCCCGCCATGTCGCGCCCGCCGATCATTATCCGGCCCGATGTCGGCTCGGCAAAGCCGCCGATCAGGTTCAGAAGCGTGGTCTTGCCACAGCCCGAGGGGCCAAGAAGGACGACAAACTCACCCGCCGCGATGTCGAGGCTGACATCGTTCAGCGCAAGCGCCGCGCCATAGCGTTGCGAGACGGAACGGATCGAGACGGAAGCGGTCACTTCGCCCTCCGGAAGACCAGAAGTTCGAGAAGGATCACCAGCGTCACCGAGACCAGGAAGACGAGCGAGCCCACCGCATTGGTGGCGGGCGACAGGCCCGAGCGCAGCATCGACCAGATCTCGACCGGCAGGGTGACGTCGAAACGGGTAAGGAGGAAGGCGATGATGAATTCATCCCAGCTGAAGGTGACCGACAGGAAGAAGGCGGCGGCAAGGGGGGCCGCCAGCATGGGGGCAGAGACCAGCAGCATCACCTTCCACTCCGGCGCGCCAAGGTCGCGGGCGGCGCGTTCGGCGGATCGCTGGTGGTCGCCCATGGCCGCATGGGTGATGGCGAAGCAGAGCGGCAGGTTGATGACGACATGGCCGATTCCGGCGGTCCAGAGGGACAGGCGCACCCCGGTCTGGGTGCAGAGGTTCAGAAGGCCGAGCGCGATGATGAGGTAACTGACGGTCAGGGGTGCGATCAGGACCCCCCGCATCAGCGCCGATCCGGGCAGGCGGACACGGGCCAGGGCATGGGCGGCGAGGAAGCCGAGGATGAGCGCGACGGCGGAGGAGACCAGGGCGACGAGCAGCGAGTTCCAGAGCGCGGCCATCAGTTTTCCGTCGGACAGGACCTTGGCATACCAGTCGAGCGTGACCCCCCGGAAGGGCGGCACCGGCAGCCGGCCGTCCTGAAAGCTGAAGAGGACCAGCACCACGACCGGCAGGAAGACGAAGACATAGGCCGCCACGAGATAGACCCAGGAGAGCAGGCGCATCAGGTGCCTCCGCTCGGGCCGGGTGCCCCCCACCCCCATCCCCTCCCCACGGTGGGGGAGGGGAGGCTCGGGTGGACCCGGCGCGGGAATGCTTCGCCGGTGACCCCTTGGCAAGGCCGCCGCCGAAAGAGCGCCTCCCCTCCCCCTGGTGGGGAGGGGATGGGGGTGGGGGGCTTGCGGCAGGCCATCT
>JBKBRG010000358.1:0-3374 GCA_046292325.1 Tabrizicola sp. | reverse complement strand
GGGCTTTCGCATCGTCATCTCCTTCGGCGAGGCCCACCCGAGATAAGGGGAAGCCCTGCCATAGGCAATGCGACCGCTTAGAACAGGCCCTCGACCTGGCCCTGGTCGTTCAGGCGGATCACCTCGGCGCTCGGCACCTTGGGCAGGCCCGGCATGGTCATGATCTCGCCGCAGATCACCACGATGAAGCCGGCGCCGGCCGAGAGCCGCACCTCGCGCACCGGGACCGAATGGCCGGTCGGCGCGCCGCGGACGTTCGGGTCGGTGGTGAAGGAATACTGCGTCTTGGCCATGCAGATCGGCAGGTGGCCGTAGCCCGCAGCCTCCCAGGCCTTCAGCTGGTCGCGGATCGACTTGTCGGCGATCACCTCGTCGGCATGGTAGATCCGCTTGGCGATGGTCTCGACCTTCTGGAACAAGGGCATCTCGTCGGGGTAGAGCGGGGCGAAGTTCGACGCGCCGCTTTCGGCCAGCTTGACCACCGCCTTCGCCAGGTCCTCGATCCCGGCAGAGCCCTGCGCCCAGTGCTTGCACAGGATCGCCTCGGCGCCCTGCGCCGCGACATATTCCTTGACCGCCGCGATCTCGGCTTCGGTATCACTGTAGAAGTGGTTGATCGCCACCACCACCGGCACGCCGAAGCCCTTCACATTGGCGATGTGGCGGCCGAGGTTCGGGCAACCCTTCCGGACCGCATCGACATTCTCCGTGCCAAGGTCGGCCTTGGCCACGCCCCCGTTCATCTTCATCGCGCGCACCGTGGCCACGATCACCGCCGCCGCAGGCTTCAGCCCCGCCTTGCGGCACTTGATGTCGAAAAACTTCTCGGCACCAAGGTCGGCCCCGAAGCCCGCTTCGGTGACGACATATTCGCCCAAGCGCAGCGCGGTCCTGGTGGCGATGACGCTGTTGCAGCCGTGGGCGATGTTGGCAAACGGGCCGCCATGCACGAAGGCCGGGTTGTTTTCCAGCGTCTGCACCAGGTTCGGCTGCATCGCGTCCTTCAGAAGGACCGTCATCGCGCCATCGGCCTTGAGGTCGCGGCAGTAGATCGGCTTCTTGTCGCGGGTATAGGCGACCACGATGTCGCCCAGCCGCTTTTGCAGGTCATCCAGGTCGTTCGCCAGGCAGAGGATCGCCATGACTTCCGAGGCGACCGTGATGTCGAACCCGGTCTGGCGCGGGAAGCCGTTCGACACGCCGCCGAGGCTGACCACGATGTCGCGCAAGGCGCGGTCGTTCATGTCCATCACCCGGCGCCAGACCACGCGGCGCTCGTCGATCTTCAGCTCGTTGCCCCAGTAGATGTGGTTGTCGATCATCGCCGCCAGCAGGTTGTGCGCGCTGGTGATCGCGTGGAAGTCGCCGGTGAAGTGAAGGTTCATCTCCTCCATCGGGACGACCTGCGCCATGCCGCCGCCCGCCGCGCCGCCCTTCATCCCGAAGTTCGGGCCAAGCGAGGCCTCGCGGATGCAGATCACTGCCTTCTTGCCGATCCGGTTCAGCCCGTCGCCCAGACCCACCGTGGTGGTGGTCTTGCCTTCGCCTGCCGGAGTGGGGTTGATCGCCGTCACCAGGATCAGCTTGCCGTCCGGGCGGTCCGCCAGCGACTTGATGAACTCCTGGCTGACCTTGGCCTTGTCATGGCCGTAGGGCAGAAGGTGTTCGGCCGGGATGCCCAGCTTGGCCCCGATCTCCATGATCGGCTTCTTCTTTGCTTCGCGCGCAATTTCGATGTCGGTCTTGAAGGCCATGTCGCGTCTCCCACGGGGCAGAGTGTTCCGTTTGCGACGTGATACCGGGCCGAAGGCACTGGCCGAAGGTGTTTTGCGACCTAAAGGCCACGAAAATCGCCAGCCGGCGTTTCCGATGCGAAACCGGCGCACCCGGGGACGAAATTTTCACACGGATCAACTATTTTTCCGTTGTGTCGCGATCGGGCTGCCATGCCCGTTGCGCCGGGATGTGCAGCCGCATCTCGTCGCCCAGCCGCAGCACGCCTTCGCGTTCCACCCAGGCGGTGATGCCCCGCTTGCCCTCGGCGGCCCGCTTGAAGCCCTTGCCCTGGCCGGGGCGCGCCTTCTCGATGGTCACGGCGGGCTCCTGGCAGGGCAGGTTCTCCATGTCCACCACCAGCGTCACCCCGTCCGGCCCCTGCAACCGGCTCGAGGGGGGCAGGTGGGTCAGGTCCGGGATGCCTTCCAGCACGACGGAGGCGCCGACCCAGGCGTAATCCATCCGCTCCAGCCCCATGTCGGCGGCAACTTCGGCCATTTCCTCGGCGCTGACGACGCAAAGCTGGCGCACATTGCGGATCTCGCTGCCCTTCGGGTGCTGCTTCAGGACGCGGCTGCACGAGGGACGGGTCAGCCCGGCATGCACCTCGCCCGCATAGCCGGCGAAGGTCAGCGGCATCTCGGTAAGGGGGGCCGAGGTGATGACCAGCCGGTCCACCGGGACGGGCTGGTAGCCAAGCCAGACGACGCGGGCCTTGTGGTCGGTGGGAATCAGGGCGGGCATCGCTTGTCCTTTGTCAGAGCCACTTCTTCCAGCGGAAGATCAGCCAGGGCACCAGAGCCGAGACGACCATCAACCCCAGCGCCATGGGATAGCCCAAGGTCCAGGACAGTTCCGGCATGTAGTCGAAGTTCATCCCGTAGATCGAGGCGATAAGGGTGGGCGGCAGAAAGACGAAGGCCACGACCGAGAAGATCTTTATCACGTCGGACTGGCGGATGTTGATGACGCCCAGCGTCGCGTCCAGCAGGAAACGAACCTTTTCGGCCTGGGTCGCCGCGACCTCGCGCAAGGACCGGATGTCCTGAAGGAGGGTCTTGGCCTGGGTCCGCGAGGCCTGCGTCATCCCCATCGAGGACTGGTTTTCCTTGTCCACCGTCAGATAGCCGGCAAGGCGCACCAGAGTGCCGAGGCTTTCGGTCACCTTGGCGTTCACATCCTCGGCCAGCCCGATCCGGCGCAGCACGTCCGACAGCCCGTCCGCCTGTCCCGGGGCGCGCTCCGGGGCGAACAGCGCCTTCGACAGCCCGTCCAGCCGGCGCGCCTCGGCTTCGAGGATGTCGGCCAGGCGGTCCACCACCGCCTCGAGCAGGCCAAGCAGCGCATCGACCCCGCATCTGATCGGCGTGTCGTGGCGTGCCGCCCAGTCGGCGAAATGGCTGAACGAGCCGGGATGATGGTAGTGCACCGTCACCAGGCGGTCGGGCAGGACGACAAAGGTGACCGGGCCGATGTCGACCTGGCCCCCGGCATCGGTGGCCAGCACCTGCGCGGTCAGGAACAGGGTGCCGCCCTCGCGGTAGATCCGGGAGGAAACCTCGATCTCCTGCATGTCCTCGCGCGTCGGGATGTCGATC
>JBKBRG010000357.1:0-3377 GCA_046292325.1 Tabrizicola sp. | reverse complement strand
TACAAGATCAGCGGCAAGAACGCCTACGGCTGGCTGAAGACCGAGGCCGGGGTGCATCGTCTGGTCCGCATCTCGCCCTATGACTCTGCCGCCCGCCGCCACACCAGTTTCTGCTCGGTCTGGGTCTATCCGGTGGTGGACGACAACATCGAGATCGAGGTGCAGGACAAGGACATCCGCATCGACACGTTCCGCTCCTCGGGCGCGGGCGGCCAGCACGTCAACAAGACCGACTCGGCCGTGCGGATCACCCACTTCCCCACCGGGATCGTGGTGACGTCCTCGCTGAAATCCCAGCACCAGAACCGCGACATCGCGATGAAGGCACTGAAGAGCCGCCTCTACCAGATGGAACTCGACAAGCGGAACGCCGCCATCAACGAGGCCTACGAGAACAAGGGCGACGCGGGCTGGGGCAACCAGATCCGCTCCTATGTCCTCCAGCCCTACCAGATGGTGAAGGACCTGCGCACGGGGTATGAGACCTCGGACACGCAAGGGGTGCTGAACGGCGACCTTGACGGGTTCATGGCCGCCGCGCTGGCGCTGAACGCAAGCGGCAAGAAGCGGGGCGAGATCGCCGACGTCGACTGACGCCGCAAAATCCTTGCCCGAAGCTTCGCCCCGCGCTTAATCTTCGGGCATGAGCGTCACCCACCCGCCCGCCGCGCCCGAGATCAACCTGGTCGAGACCTCCGACCTCCGGGCCAGCCTTGTCGCCGGGTGGCGGGACTTCCGGCGCGCACCGCTCTTGGGGCTGGTCTTCTCGGCGGTCTATGTGCTGGGCGGACTGCTCATCACCTGGGCGATGACGGCCAAGGGGCAGATCTGGTGGACGCTGCCCGCCAGCGCCGGGTTTCCGATCCTCGGGCCCTTCATCGCCTGCGGCTTCTACGAGGTTTCCCGGCGTCTGGAGCAAGGGGAACCTCTGGTCGCGGCCGAGATCTTCGGCGTGATCTTCCGCCAGAAGGACCGCCAGATCCCGGCGATGGCGGCGGTGATCGTGGTCTATTTCCTGTTCTGGAACTTCCTGTCGCACATGATCTTCGCGCTGTTCCTCGGCAATGCGACGATGACCAATGTCTCGTCGTCGCTGGAGGTGTTCCTGTCGCCTCAGGGACTGGCGATGCTGGCCTTCGGGACGGCGGTCGGCGCGGCCTTCGCGACGCTTTTGTTCTGCCTGACCGTGGTCAGCCTGCCGATGCTTCTGGACCGCGAGGTGGATTTCGTGACCGCGATGCTGACCAGTTTCGCGCTGGTGCGGGAAAACCCCCGGGTGATGCTGTCCTGGGGGGCGCTGATCGCGGTCTGCCTGTTCCTCGGGATGCTGCCGGCATTCCTGGGGCTGTTCGTCGTGCTGCCGCTTTTCGGACACGCGAGCTGGCACCTCTACCGCCGCGCCATCACCTGACGGGACGGGCGACCAGAAGGGCCAGCAGTCCGGCCAGGGCGGCCATCAGGCTGGCGGTCAGGGCCACCGCGCCGAAGGCCGCGCCCGTGGCGGCAAGATGCGCGGGCCCCGTGCCGGTCACCCCGAACCCCGGTCCGCCCGGCCCGTAGGCCGCCGCCGCCATCCTGCCCAGAAGCGCCACCGCGACCAGACCCGCCACCCGCGCCACCGCGTTGTTGATGCCCGATGCCGCGCCCTGCTCGCCGTCCTCCGCCCCCTGCATCGCCGCTGCGGTCAGCGGAGCGACGGCCAGGCCGAGACCCAGGCCGGCCAGCACGGCCATCGGAACCACATGGGCCCAGAACTGGCCAAGGGGGGCGGCCAGCCACAACCCGGCATAGGCGCAGGCGACCAGGCCCGAGCCCGCCGCCATCAGCCGTCCCGCGCCCCAGCGGTCGGCCAGCCGGCCTGCGGGGGCCGACAGGATTCCGATCAGCACCGAGATCGGCAGGAAGGCCGCCGTCACCTCCAGCGCCGATACGCCCCAGGCCGAGACGGCGGTCATCGGCAGGTAGAACATCACGCCGTTCAGCGCGAAGTAGAGCGCGAAGGTGACGATGTTGGTCACCGCCAGCGTCCGGTTGCGAAACAGGCCAAGACGCAGCATCGGGGCGGGGGCGACCGTCTCCCGGGCCAGGAAGGCCGCGAGGCTGGCCACAGCGGCAAGGGCGATCCAGGGCGAGGCGCGGGGTTCGGTCAGCGCCCAGGCCATCAGGCCAAGGCCAAGCGCGGCCAGGGCGGCTCCGGCCAGGTCCACCCGCACGCCGGGCTTGCCGATGTCGCCCGGGGTTCGGCCCCGGACCAGCCAGAGGGCCAGAAGGCCCAGCGGCAGGTTCAGCGCGAAGATCAGGCGCCAGCCGAGCTCGCCGCCCCAGGTGATGACCGCGCCGCCGAGAACCGGTCCCAGTGCCGTGGTCAGGGTCGAGGCCGCGGCCCAGAGACCCAGCGCCCGACCCCGCTGGTCGCGGGGATAGGCGCGCGCCACCATCGCCATGGACCCCGGCACCATCATTGCCGCGCCGATCCCCTTGACCGCCTGGGCGGCGATCATCTGGCCCGGAGTCAGCGCGGCGGCGCAGGAAAGCGAGGCCGCGACAAAGACCAGGATCCCCAGCGAGAACACCCGCGCGATCCCGAACCGGTCGCCCATCGCCCCGCCGACCAGCACCAGCGCGGACAGCGTCAGCAGGTAGGCCGCGTTCATCCACTGTGCCTGCGGCAGGCTGGCCTCCAGCGCGGCCCGCATCGCCGGCATGGCGATCGAGGTGATCGAACTGTCGATGAACCCCATCGACGAGGCCAGGATCGCGGCCCAGAGAATGACGGGCCGATCCGCCTCGACGCAGAAGGAAACGGGCACCGGAGTGCCCTCCGATGCCCGCGATGGCGTCATGAACGGGACGGATTATTCGCCGTCGCTGGCGGCAGCGGGCGTATCGAGGCGCACGGCGCCACCGGGGCGGCCATTGGACAGCGGGTCTTCCTGCCGCTGCACCGAGCCTTCGAAATGGGCACCGGATTCGATCGCGATGGTCTTGTGGATGATGTCGCCCTCGACCCGCGCCGTCGAGGTCAGGCGCACCTTCAGGCCACGGACGCGACCGATCACCCGGCCGTTCACGACGATGTCGTCGGCGACGATCTCGCCCCGGATGGTGGCGCTTTCGCCGACGGTCAGAAGATGCGCGCGGATGTCGCCCTCAACGGTGCCCTCGACCTGGATGTCGCCCGTGGTGCGCAGGTTGCCGACCACGGTCAGGTCCGAAGACAGCACGGAAGCCCCCGCCTTGCCCTTCGGCGCCGTGGGGGTGAAGTCCATCGCGGGTTTGGTCATCGGGGCCTCCGGGGCTTTGGGCTTGTCGGCGTCAGCCTTGGGGCCGGGCTCGTTGATGCGGCTCTTAGAAAACATTCTTCGCTGCCTTTATGA
>JBKBRG010000356.1:0-3396 GCA_046292325.1 Tabrizicola sp. | reverse complement strand
CGCAGATCGGCACCGGACATGCGCGTCAGGCGCATTTCCGCCTCGCCCTCCGGCCCCACCAGCGCGGCGATGGCGTCCTGCCGCTTCAGCGCCACCCGCATCGGATCGGCGCCGAAGATCAGCAGTCCGGCCCGGCCCGGGTCGGGCTTCGCGCAATAGCGGGCGGCCTCGGCCCCCTTCAGGATCATGGGCGAGCGGCCATGGCCGCGATCAGCCGGGCGACGATCTGGTCGGCCAGGATGCGCATCAGGCGCAGGCTCGCATCCTCTTCGGCGGCAAGGCCGGCGACGGTCGATCCCGTGGCGGCATAGGCGGTAAAGCTCTGCACCCGGCCGCCGGCGACCCGCGATCCCGAGGCGCGGTCGGTCAGCGTGTAGTCGATGACGCCCTTCAGGTTGTAGCGGGTGGTCTTGTTGTCGGTGGTGATGCCCACGCCCACCGTTTCGGTGACGATCGTGTAGGCCAGATCATAGCGCGGCGTCCGGGGTCGGCCCAGCCGCTCTTCCAGCCGCTCCACCAGGTCGAACCCGTTCTTGTCGGTCGGGTCCTGCACATGGACCGTTCCCTGCAGGGCGGCCGCCGGCCCGTTGGGGGCGAGGGCCGGGGTGAAGCCGCAGGCGGCCAGCGCAAGGGGTGCGGCCAGGATGGCGCGGCGGGACAGCTGGCCGCTGGTGGCCCCTCCGCCCCCTCCCTCGCCCACGGGGGGGGAGAGAGGCGCCGGACCGGCAGCGTCGGGGCTGACGCCATGTGCGACCGCTTCCCTCCGCTCTCTGTCGGCGAGCGCCGGGGCGGGGGGCTTCGTTTCAGCGGGTGGACTGGCCTCAGACGACGACATTGATGATGCGGCCCGGGACGACGATGATCTTCTTCACCGGCTGCCCGGCAAGGAACCTGACGACATCCTCGTTCCTCAGCGCCAGCTTTTCAACCTCTGCCGGGGCCATGTCCTTCGGCACGCTGATTTCCGCGCGCCGCTTGCCGTTGATCTGGATCGGCAGGGTGACGGTATCGTCCACCAGAAGCGCCGGGTCGGCCTTGGGCCAGGGTGCCAGAGCGCAAAGCCCCGCGCCGCCCTGCGCGGCCCAGATCGATTCCGCGATGTGCGGGGTCATCGGCGACATGAGTTTCGCCAGCGTGCGGATCGCCTCCTTCATCACCGGGGTCGAGGCATTGGCCCGCGAGATCGTGTTGGTAAAGCCGTAAAGCGTGGCGATGGCCTTGTTGAAGGCAAAGCCCTCGATGCTTCTGGTCACCTCGTCGATGGCCCTGGCCGTTGCCCGTGCCAGGTCGGCGTCGCCTTCGCCCCTGTGGTCGGCCGGCATCTCGCCGATGCGGGAGCTCAGCGCCCAGACGCGGGAGAGGTGCTTGAACGCGGCCTCGGCCCCGGCGCTGGTCCATTCGACATCCCGTTCCGGCGGGCTGTCCGACATCACGAACCAGCGCGCCGTGTCGGCCCCGAACGCCGCGATGATGCTCATCGGATCGACGACGTTCTTCTTGGACTTGGACATCTTGGCCGAGGGGATGACCTCGACCAGCAGGCCCTCGTCGGCCAGGGCCCGGATGAAGGCATCGACATCGTCGATCATGTCCAGGGGCGGCGGCTCGGTGCCGCGCACGACGATCCGGCGGTCGGCGACGTTGAAGACGGTCACCTCCTCGGGCAGGTGATAGACCGGGCGACCCTGGTCATCGCGCGTCATGTAGATCTCGTGCGTCACCATGCCTTGCGTGAACAGCGCATTGAACGGCTCGATCGCCTTTGCCGGCAGGTGGCCGGTCCTGTGCATCGCCCGGGCGAAGAAGCGGCTGTAGAGCAGGTGCAGGATCGCGTGCTCGATGCCGCCGATATACTGGTCGACGTTCATCCAGTAGTCGGCCTCTTCCATCACCGTGGGGGTGGTGGCGCGCGGCGCGGTGAAGCGGGCGAAATACCACGAGGAATCGACGAAGGTGTCCATCGTGTCCGTCTCGCGCCGCGCCGGGGCGCCGCATTTCGGGCAGGCGCAGTTCTTCCAGGTCGGGTGGCGGTCCAGCGGGTTTCCCGGCACGTCGAAGCTGACGTCATAGGGCAGTTCGATCGGCAGGTTCTCCTTCTTCTCGGGCACCACGCCGCAGCTGGCGCAATGGACGACCGGGATCGGGCAACCCCAATAGCGCTGGCGGCTGACGCCCCAGTCGCGCAGGCGATACTTGGTGACGCCCTTGCCATAGCCCTGCGCCTCGGCATGGGCGATGGCCGCTGCCACGCCCTCGTCTCCGGTCTGGACCTCGGCCCCGGCGAAACCGCGGATGTAACGGACCTTTTCCGATTTCATCGGCACGAAGGCCTCGGCCAGCGGCGCATCCTCGGCGCCCTCCGCGACGAAGACGGCCCTGATCGGCAGCCGGTATTTCGTGGCGAACTCGAAGTCGCGCTGGTCATGCGCCGGGCAGCCGAAGATCGCCCCGGTGCCGTAGTCCATCAGGATGAAGTTGGCGATCCAGACCGGCAGAAGCCAATCCGGGTCCAGCGGGTGCCTCACCCGGATGCCGGTGTCGTAGCCGATCTTCTCGGCCGTCTCGATCTCTTCGGCCGAGGTCCCCCCCTTGCGGCATTCCGCGACGAAGGCGGCAACCTGCGGGTCGGCCTCCAGCGCCTTGGCCAGCGGATGGTCCGGGCTGATCGCCGCGAAAGAGGCGCCCATCAGCGTGTCGGGCCGCGTGGTATAGACCTCAAGGCGCTCGAAGCCTTCCGGCGCGCCGACCGTCTCGAAGGCGAATTGCAGCCCGCGGCTCTTGCCGATCCAGTTCGCCTGCATCAGGCGCACCTTCTCGGGCCAGTCGGTCAGCCCGTCCAGCGCGGACAGAAGCTCTTCCGAGTAGTCGGAGATCCGGAAGAACCATTGCGTCAGCTCGCGCCGCTCGACCGGCGCGCCCGACCGCCAGCCCTTGCCGTCGATCACCTGCTCGTTCGCAAGCACCGTCATGTCCACCGGATCCCAGTTGACGACCGCCGCCTTGCGGTAGACCAGCCCCGCCTCCATCATGTCGATGAACATGGCCTGCTGCTGGCCGTAATATTCCGGGTCGCAGGTCGCCAGTTCCCGGCTCCAGTCGATCGACAGGCCCAGGGGCTTCATCTGCGCCTTCATGTCGGCGATGTTGCCGTAGGTCCAGTCCTTCGGGTGCCCGCCGCGTTCCATCGCGGCATTCTCGGCGGGCATCCCGAAGGCGTCCCAGCCCATCGGGTGCAGCACGCTGAACCCCTGCGCGGCCTTGTAGCGCGCCACCACGTCGCCCATCGTGTAGTTGCGCACATGCCCCATGTGGATGCGCCCCGAGGGGTAGGGGAACATCTCCAGCACATAATACTTGGGCTTCGACGGATCGCGCACCGCCGTGAAGGCCCCGGCC
>JBKBRG010000355.1:0-3400 GCA_046292325.1 Tabrizicola sp. | reverse complement strand
GAGGCACGCCTCGGCTTGCTTGCGAATCCTGCCCGCCGCGCCTATATGCAGAGGCGAGAGGTTGGCGCGGGCAGGCGCCTCGCCAACCCGGTCAGGTCCGGAAGGAAGCAGCCGTAACGAGCCCCGCTTGGGTCGTTGTCCAGCCTCTCACCCCTTCCCTCCGACGGGGCCGGAATGACAGACCAGCTCCGCGTCTTTCGCAAGCTTGCCCAGGCCAACCGCCTTGCGAATGCCCGCCTGCACGAAGCCTGTGCCCGGCTTGACAGCGACGCGCTGACCGCGGGCCGCCCGTCCTTCTTCGGCTCGATCCAGAAGACCCTGAACCACATCCTGATGGTGGACCGCTTCTATCTGGACGCGCTGCTTGGCCGTCCTCTCGACCGCGCCCGGCTGGATGAGGCCGACCGATGCCCGGACCTGCCCACCCTTGCCGCGTGGCAGGCCGACAGCGACGCGGCCCTTCTGGCCCATGTCCGGGACCAGACGCCCGAGACGCTGGCCGAGATCGTCGCCATCGACCGCAAGGACCGGGTGCAGCACGACCGGCGCGACGACATCCTGTTGCATCTCTTCCAGCACCAGACCCACCACCGCGGCCAGATCCACGGGATGCTCTCGGACACTCCGGTGCGGCCGCCGCAACTGGACGAGTTCATCGTGGGCGACGACGCGCCCGCCCGCACCCGCGACATGGCGCGTCTCGGCTGGTCCGAGTCGGACCTGATGCGCTAATCAAGGATCGCCGGCCACAGCACCGCGTTGCGCCGGGCGAAGGGCGGGATGTGGCCGATGCTCGCCAGCCCGAAATCGGCCGGGCGCAGCACCTTCTGCTCCTTCTGCGCCTCGGGATACAGCGCCCTCGCGCGCCAGACCGCCTCGGGCGGCACCAGATCGTCGTCGGCGACGGCGATCGTCCGCAGCCGGGCGGTGACGCGCGCGGGATCAGGCAGCGGCAGGGTGTGGCCCACGTCGGTGAGGTGCCAGCCCGGGGTCAGACACCAGCGCCGCCAGTCCTCGTAGACACCGCGCGGCAGGTCGGCGCCCAGGCCCACCAGCCGCCCCGGCAGGTAGCCCGCCGACCACGCCAGCGCCCGCACCGCCGGCGACCAGAACAGCCGGGCCTTCCAGCGATAGCGCGGGGGATGGTCGCTGACATGGGTCAGCCCAGCGCCAAGCGTGATCGCCCGTTCCACCCGCGCCATCGCCGGATGCCAGCCGAACCACAGCCCGCCGACCGAATGGCCCAGCACCCACAGCGGCCCGTCCGGGAACCGCCGCGCCAGCTCGGCCAGCGCCGCCGCCTGATCGAAGCGTCCCCAGTCGGCCAGCGTCGCCCGCGATGCGCGCATCGGCCGGCGCTGCGAAGCACCGAAGTCGCGGTAGTCGTAGGTCAGGACGGCCAGATCCCGCTCTGCCGCCGCCCAGTCGGCGAAGGCCCGGTAGAACCCGGCCGGGGCCCCCGTCGCTCCGTGCAGCACCAGCGCCGCCCGCGGCCGCCCCTTCGGCAGGACCAGCCGTCCGCGCAGGAGCGCGCCCTCGCTGCGGATGTCCAGATCTTCTGCCCTATCCGCACGCACCCGCCCCAGCGCATCCAGCATTGCCGCCTCCGCCGATTAGACCGATCGGTCCAATAGCATGACTAGACCGATCGGTCCAGTCTTTTCCCGCCCGCTCCGACCGCCTATGGTGCGCCGGATGAGCGACGAACCCACGACCCGCGAGCGCCTGATCCAGGCCGCCACCCGGCTGTTCCGCCAGCGCGGCTATGACGGCACCGGCCTGTCCGAGATCCTGGCCGAGGCCGGGGTGCCCAAGGGCTCGCTCTACCACCATTTCCCGGACGGAAAGGCCGATCTCGCCTGCGCGGCGGCGGACTGGACGGCCTCGGAAATCATCCGGGTGATCGACGACAGCTTCCGCGGCGCGCCCGACTGGCGGCACGGGGTGACGACCTTCTGCTACAAGATGGCCAAGCTTTTCGACATCCTGGACAGCGCCGACGCCTGCCCGATCTTCGGCCTTCTCTTCGAAGGACCCGACCACGACCGCTTTCGCGCCCAGGCGGAACGCTCCTTCGACCGGATCATCGCCGCCGCAGCCCGCCATGGCGCGGCGGTGGGCCTGCCCGAGCGCCAGGCGCACGAGGCGGCCGAGACCTTCATGATCGGTTTCCAGGGTGCCTGGACGCTGGCGCGGATGCGGCGGAACTCGGACGTGCTGCGCGGCCTGCCCGCGCGGCTTTACGGCCCCGCCTGATCCCGCCTTGGCGGTGGACCTTCCGTGCCCCGCCGCCTAATCTGCCTTTCGACGCCACGGGGATTCCATGTCCGACCAGCCCGCCTATCAGGTGCTTGCCCGCAAATACCGCCCGCAGACCTTTGCCGACCTGATCGGGCAAGAGGCGATGGTGCGCACCCTGAAGAACGCCTTCGCGGCCGACCGGATCGCCCATGCCTTCGTGATGACCGGCGTGCGCGGGGTCGGCAAGACCACCACCGCCCGCATCATCGCCAAGGGGCTGAACTGCATCGGACCCGACGGCACCGGCGGCCCCACCACCGACCCCTGCGGCCAGTGCGAACCCTGCCGCGCCATCGCCGAGGGCCGCCATGTCGACGTGCTGGAAATGGACGCGGCCTCGCGCACCGGTGTCGGCGACATCCGCGAGATCATCGACTCGGTCCACTACCGGGCCGCCTCGGCGCGCTTCAAGGTCTACATCATCGACGAAGTGCACATGCTGTCCACCGCAGCCTTCAACGCGCTGCTCAAGACGCTGGAGGAACCTCCCGCGCATGTGAAGTTCATCTTCGCCACCACCGAGATCCGCAAGGTTCCCGTCACGGTGCTGTCGCGCTGCCAGCGCTTCGACCTGAAACGGATCGAGCCCGAGGTGATGATGGCGCATCTGGCCAAGGTGGCCGCGGCCGAGGGCGCCAGGCTCGCCCCCGAGGCGCTGGTGCTGATCACGCGGGCCGCCGAAGGCTCGGTCCGCGACGCGATGAGCCTGATGGACCAGGCCATCGCCCATGGCGCCGGAGAGACCACCGGCGACCAGGTGCGCGCGATGCTGGGCCTGGCCGACCGTGGCCGGACGCTGGACCTCTTCGACCTCATCATGAAGGGCGATGCGGCAGCGGCGCTGTCCGAACTGTCGTCGCAATATGCCGACGGAGCCGACCCGATGGCCATCCTGCGCGATCTGGCCGAGATCACGCACTGGATCTCCGTCATCAAGATCAACCCTGCCTCGGCCGAGGATCCGACCACGCCGCCCGATGAACAGGCGCGCGGGCAGGACATGGCGGCCCGCCTGCCGATGCGGGCGCTGACGCGGATGTGGCAGATGCTTCTGAAGGCCATCGAAGAGGTGGCGCTGGCCCCGAACGCGATGATGGCG
>JBKBRG010000354.1:0-3408 GCA_046292325.1 Tabrizicola sp. | reverse complement strand
CGTATTTCCCGACGTAATATTCCTTCAGCTTCGAGATGTCGCGGAACTGCCGCGCGCCCGGCGTATGGTCCATCAGGCTGACGATGCCGATGCGGTCCTCGGGGCCGAACTTGTCCAGCTCCTCGATCAGGGTCTCGGAACAGACCTCGGCGCGCAGGTGCAGGAAATGGCTGATCCGCAGGACGCCATCGGCACGCAGGCCCAGGATCTCGTCGGCCAGCGCGCGGGCATATTCGCCGTAGTTCATCTTGGCGTTCGACACGACCGAACCCACGCGCAGCGCATCGAACACCGTGGTGATGCCGACCGAGGCCAGCTCTGCATCATGGGCGATGATCGCGGCGGCGTGCGGCCAGTCCACCTTGGGACGCGGCTGAATGTGGCGTTCCAGGTTGTCGGTGTGCAGCTCGATCAGCCCCGGCATCACCAGGTCGCCGCCGCAGTCCACCGCCCCCGCAGGCACGCTCGACCCCTCGGCGATGTCGGCGATGCGGCCGTCCCGGATGCGGACCTGACCCCGCAGGGTCTCGGTCGGCAGGACCAGGGTGGCATTGGCCAGGATCGTCTCGGTCGTCATCTTGCGCTCTCTCGTCTTGCGGCCCGCTTGCGGCTGGCGTCTGCTGACACGGATGCGTCACACGGATGTGACACTGCCCCGATACGCCCGCGCCCATGGACCAGATGAAACGTTTCGCCGTCTATTACGCCCCGCGCCCCGGCGCCTTTGCCGCCCGCGCGAACGCATGGCTCGGCCGGGATCCCGCAACCGGCGAGGCGCTGCCGCAACCCCGGGTGCCCGGCATCGCCGAGCCTGCGGCGATCACCGCCGACCCCCGCCGCTACGGCTTTCACGGCACGATCCGCGCCCCCTTCCGGCTGGCCGAAGGCGTGACGCCCGAGACCGCCGCCGCCACGGTCGCCGCGCTCGCCGCGCGCCTTGCCCCCGTCACCTGCGAAGGGCTGATCCTCGAAAACCTGCACGGCTTCCTCGCGCTGACGCCTTCGGGCTGCGAGGCCGCGCTTCTGGAACTGGGCGCCGCCGTGGTCGAGGGCACGAATGCCCTGCGCGCGCCGCTGAGCGAGGCCGAGATTGCCCGCCGCCGGCCCGACGCCCTCTCGCCCCGCCAGCGCGAGCTTCTGCACCGCTGGGGCTATCCCTACGTCATGGAAGAGTTCCGCTTTCACCTGACGCTGACCGATCGACTGGCCGATCCGGGCCCCGCCATGGCGGCGCTGGGGGCGCATTTCGCCGATGTCCTGCCGCGGCCCTTCGTGATCGAGGACCTGTGCCTGTTCGGCGAGGATGCGGCGGGCCGGTTCCATCTTCTGCACCGCTATGCCCTGACCGGCTGAAGCGCGGCCAGCAGCCGGGCCACGCCGGCCGCCTCGGACCCGTCGTTGACCACCGTCTCGGCGGCGATGCCATCGGGCAGGGTGAATGCCGCCCGGGCCAGCCGCGCGCGGATGTCGGCCTCGCTCTCGCGCCCCCGTGCCGCGAGCCGCGCGGCCAGCACCGCATCGGGCGCCGTGACAAGGATCACCCGCAGGTCGGGAAAGGCCCGCACCGCCTCGGGCAGCGCCGCGCGGCTGCCGTTGAAGATCACGTCGCCCGGCCCTTCGACCTGCGCCCTGGGGATACCGTAGCAGAGGCCGTGCGCTTCCCACCACAGGGCAAAGTCGCCCCGGTCGCGGCGCAGGGCGAACTCCGGCAGGGGAACGCCCTCGAAATCCTCGCCCCCCGCCTCGGCCGGCCGGGTGATGACGCGGCGCACCAGCCGCAGGGCGGGCCGGGCGGCGATCGCGCCCCGGATCAGCGTGTCCTTGCCCGCACCCGATGGACCGACGACCGCGAAGATCATGCCGCGGCCTTCGGGGTGAAGCCCGTCACATCGACCAGCCGGTCGCAGACCCGCGCCCGCGCGGCCTCGTCATGGAAGATGCCCAGGATCGCCGCTCCGCGCGCCTTGGCTTCCTCGATCAGGCTCAGCACCACCTCGCGGTTGGCGGCATCCAGGCTGGCGGTCGGTTCGTCCAGCAGCAGCGCCGGATATTCATGGGCAAAGCCGCGCGCGATGTTCACCCGCTGCTGCTCGCCGCCCGAGAAGGTGGTGGGCGACAGCGACCAGAGCCGTTCGGGGATGTTCAGCCGCCGCAGCAGGAAGGCCGCCCGGTCGCGCGCCTGATCCGCCGGGATGCCAAGGGCCAGCAGCGGCTCGGCCACGACTTCCAGCGTGGGGACGCGGGGAACGACGCGCAGGAACTGGCTGACATAGCCCAGCGTCCGGCGGCGCAGCGCGATGATCTGCCGCGGCTCGGCGGTGGCCACGTCGAGGTCGCCGACGATCAGCCGGCCGCCCGCGGCAAGGTAGTTGCCGTAGACCATCCGCATCAGCGTGGACTTGCCCGCGCCGGACTGTCCGGTCAGGCCCACGCATTCGCCGGGGCTGACGGTCAGGGCCGCGCCGCCCATCACCGGGATCACCGCCCCGCCCTGATTGTGAAGCGTGAAGGACTTTGACAGGTTCTCGATACGGATCATGGGCTTACACCTGAAGGACGGACGAGACGAGCAGTTGCGTATAGGCGTGCTGCGGGTCGTCCAGCACCTGGTCGGTCAGGCCCTGTTCCACCACCCGGCCCGATTTCATCACCATCAGCCGGTGCGCCAGAAGCCGCACCACGGCCAGGTCGTGGGTCACGATAATGACCGAAAGGCCAAGGTCGCGCACCAGCCCGCGCAGAAGGTCCAGAAGCCGGGCCTGCACGCTGACATCGAGGCCCCCGGTCGGTTCGTCCATGAAGACAAGCCTCGGCCCCGTCACCAGGTTCCGCGCGATCTGCAACCGCTGCTGCATGCCGCCGGAAAAGGCCGAGGGCCGGTCGTCGATGCGGTCGGCGGCGATCTCGACCCGGCCCAGCCAGTCCGCCGCCTTGCCCCGGATCTCGCCATAATGCCGCGCCCCCACGGCCATCAGGCGTTCGCCCACATTGCCGCCGGCCGAGACGCCCATCCGCAACCCGTCGCGCGGGTTCTGGTGGACATAGGCCCAGTCGGTGCGCGACAGGCGGCGACGCTCGGTTTCGCTCATCGCCAGCACGTCGCGCCCGTCATAGCCGATGCGGCCTAGGTCCGGGCGCTGGTGGCCGGCCAGACAGGACAGCAGCGTGGACTTGCCCGACCCGCTTTCGCCGACGATCCCCAGCACCTCGCCGGGGTAGAGGTCGAAGGAGACATCCGCGCAGCCGATCCGCGGGCCATAGCGTTTCGTCAGCCCCTCGACGCGCAGAAGCGGCTGGTCGGTCATGGTCATGCGCTCCATCAGGGTCATGCCGTGCCCTCCGGACCGTCGCCCCCCACCCCCATCCCCTCCCCACGCGGGGGAGGGGAGGCGAGAGGGTCGTTCCCAT
>JBKBRG010000353.1:0-3431 GCA_046292325.1 Tabrizicola sp. | reverse complement strand
CCGGCACCGTGGCCGAGGCCGCCGATGTGGCGGCGCCCGCCCCGGTCGCGCCGGATGTCGCCCTGGCCGAAACGGTGCTGGCCGCGCCCGAGGCCCCGGGTGCCGACGATGCCGCGCCTGTCGCCGATCCCGCCGGTCCTCCTGCTGCCGAGGTCATGGCACCACAGACCGCCGTGGCGCCGGACCGCCCCGCCGAGACGCTGGCCGACGCGGCGGCGACACCCGATGTCGCGCCTCCCGCCCCGCCGGCCGCAGCCGAGGCCGAAGCGACCCTCCTGGCCGACGCCGGCCCCGATGCGGCCGCCGCACCCGGTTCGGTCACACCGGCGGATACGGCCATCGCGGAACCTGCCGCTCCCGCAGGCGCGCCCGAGGCCGCAACCGGGGCTGACCCGGCCCCTGCCCCCGCTGCCGATGCGCAGCCCGCAGCCGAGCAGCCCGTCGCGCCCGCAGAGGACAGCGCCCCCGAGCCCTCGCCCGAGGCCGCCCTGCCGCCCGAAGCGCCCCCCGCGGCGGAGCCGCCGGAGGCCGGGACAGGTGGGGCGCCCGCAATGGATGTGCCGCCCGAGGCTGCGGCCGAGGACCCGGCGCCCAGACTGCCGGGCGTCCAGCCCGAAGCGATGCCCGGCAAGCCCGAAACACCGGATGCAGCGGTCGGAGAGGGCAACGGCTCGACCTTCGTGCCGGCCCCCCGGCTGGTGCGCCGGGGGGAAGGCGTGATCATCGGGCGTGCCACAGAGGAGGCCACCCCCGAGGCGGCCGGCGACCCGGAAGCCGCCGGGACGGCCGTGCCCGAGGACCCGCGCCCGATCGCCCGCTTTGCCGCGACCTTCGAGAACCCGAGCGGCAAGCCTCCCCTGGCCATCGTCCTGATCGACGACGGCGCCGCCGATCTGGATCGTGCCGGCCTGGCTGCCCTGCCCTTCCCGGTCAGCTTTGCGCTGGATCCGCTGGACCCCGCGACGCCGGAACGCGCGGCGATCTACCGGGCCGCCGGCCGCGAGGTGGTGATGCTGGTCACCGGCATCGCCCCCGGTGCGCGGGCTTCGGATGTCGAGGTGGCCTTCCAGAGCATGGAACAGGGACTTCCCGAAGCCGTTGCGGCGATGGAGCTGGCCGAACCGACCTTCCAGAGCAACCGCGCACTCGCGGGCGCCGTGGTGCCGATCCTCAAGGCGGGCGGTCGCGGCCTGCTGACCCGCGAGGGCGGGCTGAACGCCGCCGACCAGCTGGCGCGACGCGAGGATGTCGAGGCGTCGGTGGTGTTCCGCGATCTCGACACCGCCGGAGCCGACCGTGCCGCGCTGCGCCGGCTGATGGACCGGGCGGTGTTCAAGGCCGGCCAGGATGGCCGCGTGACCGTGGTGGGCACGGCCTCGTCCGAACTGGCGGCGGCTCTGCTGGAATGGACGGTCGAGGGCAGGTCAGCGACGGTGGCGCTGGCGCCGGTGACGGCGGTGCTCAAGGTGGACTGAGGCCGGGCCAGGCGAGGCCCGTCTCTGGCGGCATCGGACCGCGCCTGCCCGCGACGCCGAGACGCGATCGACCCCGGAGATCGACCCCGGAGGCGGTCCTAGCCATTCCCCCGGCCGGCGAAGCGGCCCGCATCCTCGGCCGCACGGCGCAGCGCGTTGGACTTGTTGACGGTTTCCTGATACTCGGCCTCGGGGTCGCTGTCGAAGACCACGCCACCGCCGGCCTGGATATAAAGCGTCTCGTCCTTCACCACCGCCGTGCGCAGCGCGATGCAGAAGTCCATCTCGCCATTGGCGGCGAAATAGCCGACCCCGCCGCCGTAGATGCCGCGCTTTTCGGGTTCGAGTTCGTCGATGATCTCCATCGCCCGCACCTTGGGCGCGCCAGAGACGGTGCCCGCCGGCAGACCTGCCAGCAGCGCAGAGAGCGCGTCCTCGCCCTCGGCGAGCTCGCCCACGACGTTCGACACGATGTGCATGACGTGGCTGTAGCGTTCGATGACGAAGGTTTCCGTGGGGCGCACGGTGCCGACCTTCGCCACCCGGCCCACATCGTTGCGGCCGAGGTCGAGAAGCATCAGATGCTCGGCCCGCTCCTTGGGATCGGCCAGAAGGTCCGCTTCCAGCGCGCGGTCCTCCTCGGGCGTCTGCCCGCGCCTGCGGGTGCCGGCAATCGGACGGATCGTCACCTCGCCATCGCGCAGGCGCACCAGGATCTCGGGCGAGGCGCCGATCACCTGGAAGCCGCCGAAGTTGAAGAAAAACATGAAGGGCGAGGGGTTCGTCCGCCGCAGCGAGCGGTAGAGGGCGAAGGGCGGCAGGGTAAAGCGCTGTGACCAGCGTTGCGAGGGCACGACCTGGAAGATGTCGCCCGCGCGGATATACTCCTTCGCCTTCTCGACCGCGGCCTTGTAGCCCTCGTGCGTGAAGTTCGACACGGCCGGACCGACCGGCGCGCTGTCGCCCAGGTCGCGCGCGGCCGAAGGCGCCCGGTCCAGATCGCGCAGCGCGTCCATCACCCGTTCCGCCGCCTGGGCATAGGCCGCCCGCGCCGAAAGTCCCGAGGCCACCCAGGCCGGCGCGACCACCGTCACCTCGCCCTTGACCCCGTCGAGCACCGCCACGACCGAAGGCCGGATCAGCTCGGCATCCGGCAGGCCAAGGGGATCGGGATTGACCTCGGGCAGATGTTCGACCAGCCGGATCATGTCATAGCCGAGGTAGCCGAACAGCCCGGCCGAGACCGCGGGCAGGCCCTCGGGCATCTCGATCCGGCATTCGGCCAACAGGTCGCGCAGGGTCTGCAACGGATGGCCCGGCAGGTCGGTGAAGGCCTGGCGGTCGAAGCGTGCCTCGCGGTTGATCGAGGCCTGGCTGCCGCGGCAGCGCCAGACGAGGTCGGGCTTCATGCCGACGATGGAATAGCGCCCCCGCACCTCGCCGCCGGTGACCGATTCCAGCATGAAGGTGTCGGCACGGGCATCGCCCAGCTTCAGCATCAGGCTGACCGGCGTGTCGAGGTCGGCGGCAAGCCGCGCCCAGACGATCTGGTTCCTGCCGGCATTCCAGCCTGCTTCGAACTCGGCAAAACCGGGTGACAACTGCATCAGGGCAGGCTCGCATGCACGGCGTTGATCGCCGACTGGTCCAGCGTGATGCCGGCTTCGGCGGTCAAGGCGTTGGTGAAGGCGGCGAAGGCGTCGTCGGCGATGGCGCGCTGCGCCTGTGCGGCCAGCGAGGCCTGCATCGCCTCGGCCTCCTCGCCCTCGGTCGCGGCGGGCAGGATGCGGTCCAGCCGGACGACGGCCACGAAACCGTCAGCCTCGATCACCTGAACATCGCCCTCCTTCATGCGGAAGACATCCCCCACCAGACTGTCGGGCGCATCGGGGACAAAGCCGTTGCGGTCGATCTCGGGGGTCACGTCCACGATGCCGAAGCTGCCGATCGAGGCGC
>JBKBRG010000352.1:0-3437 GCA_046292325.1 Tabrizicola sp. | reverse complement strand
GACCCCGAGGTGATTGCGGCCACCCGGGCCGCCGGCATGGAAAGCTGGCCGGGCGTGATGACGCCGACCGAATGTTTCGCCGCGATCCGGGCGGGGGCGACGGGGCTGAAACTGTTCCCCGGCAGCCTGATCGGACCCGAGGGGCTGAAGGCCCTGCGCGCGGTGCTGCCGAAGGGACTGCCGGTCTATGCCGTGGGCGGGGCGGGACCGGCGAATTTCGCCGACTGGGCGAAGGCCGGGGCGGATGGTTTCGGCATCGGAACCGCGCTTTACACGCCGGGCCTCGCGTTGGACGACATCGCCGCGCGGGCCACGCGGATCGTGGCCGCCTATGACGAGGTATTCGCATGATCTTCGATGCCCGCCCCTGCGAGCTGGGCGAAGGTGCCTTCTGGCATCCGGTTCACGGTCGCCTGTTCTGGTTCGACATTCTGAACCGGACGCTGCACAGTCAGGCGCAGTCCTGGACCTTCCCGCACATGGTTTCGGCTGCGGGCTGGCTGGATGCCGGGCATCTCGTGATCGCCTCGGAGGTCGGGCTTCTGCGGTTCGGCCTGGCCAGCGGCGGGCACGAGGTTCTGGCCGAGGTGGGCAGCCCCGCCACGCGGTCGAACGATGGCCGCGCCGACCGGCAGGGGGGCTTCTGGTTCGGCCTGATGGGCAAGCGGGCCGAGGCGGACGCGGGCTCGATCTGGCGCTGGCACCGGGGCGAGCTGCGGCGGCTGTTCGAGGGCATCACCATTCCGAACGCGATCTGCTTCACCCCCGACGGACGCGCGGCGCATTTCGCCGACACGGCGAAGGGCCTGGTGATGAAGGTGGCCCTGGATGCCGAGGGCTGGCCGGCCGGAAGGCCGGAGGTCTGGCTGGACCTCGCGCCAGAGGGCCTGAATCCGGATGGGGCGGTCATCGACAGCGAAGGACTGTTCTGGAATGCGCAATGGGGCGCAGGACGGGTCGCCGCCTATGCGCCGGACGGCCGTTTCGTGCGCGCGGTAACGACGCCCGGAGCGCCCCAGTCCTCGTGCCCGGCCTTCGGCGACCCTGACATGAAGACCCTGTTCGTCACGACCGCGCTGGAACACATGGACGAGGCCGCCCGCAAGGCGCATCCGGCCTCGGGCCAGGTCTTTGCCTTCCCCGGCATCGCCCGGGGCCTTCCCGAACCCCAGGTCCTGTCATGAAACGCACCCTTGGCGTCTGCTACTACCCCGAACACTGGCCGGAAGAGAAATGGGCCGAGGACGCCCAACGCATGGCGGCGCTGGGGCTGACCTGGGTAAGGATCGGCGAATTCGCCTGGTCGCGGATCGAACCCGAACCGGGCCGGTATGACTGGGCCTGGCTGGACCGCGCGATCGCGACGCTGGGCGCGCGCGGGTTGCAGGTCGTGCTGGGCACGCCCACCGCGACCCCGCCGCGCTGGATGCTGGACCGCCATCCCGACATGCTGGCCGTGGACAAGGACGGCCGACCGCGCGGCTTCGGCTCGCGCCGGCATTACTGTTTCTCGCACCAGGGCTATCGCGCGGAATGCGCGAGGATCGTTTCCGCACTGGCCGAGCGGTATGGCAAGAACCCCCATGTCGCGGCCTGGCAGACCGACAACGAATATGCCTGCCATGCCACGACCCTCGGCTATTCCGAAGCCGCGAGATCCGCCTTCCAGGACTGGCTGGCGCAGAAATATCAGTCGCCGGATGCGCTCAACCGGGCCTGGGGCAACGTGTTCTGGTCGATGGAATACCGCGACTTCCGCGAGATCGGCCTGCCGAACCTGACCGTCACCGAGCCGAACCCGAGCCATGTGATGGATTTCCGCCGCTTTTCCAGCGATCAGGTGGCCAGCTTCAACCGGCTTCAGGTCGAGATCATCCGCAGGCACTCGGATGCCCCCATCGCGCACAACTTCATGGGTGCGGTGACAGAGTTCGACCATTTCAAGGTGGGCGCGGACCTCGATATCGCCAGCTGGGACAGCTATCCGCTGGGCTACCTGGCCGACCGGATACCGGCAGAGCCCGAACACAAGCGGCGCTTCGTCCGGCAAGGCGACCCGGATTTCCAGGCTTTCCATCACGACCTCTACCGTGCCGTGGGCCGGGGGCGCTGGTGGATCATGGAACAGCAGCCGGGCCCGGTGAACTGGGCACCCTACAACCCCGATCCCTTGCCCGGCATGGCGCGGCTCTGGGCCTGGGAGGCCTTTGCCCATGGCGCGGAAGCGGTCTGCTATTTCCGCTGGCGCCAGGCCCCCTTTGCGCAGGAACAGATGCACGCGGGCCTGCTGCGCCCCGACAGCGCCCCGGCGCAAGCCTTCGGCGAGGCGGGGCAGGTCGCGCGGGAACTGGCGGCGATGCCCGAGGCCGGGACGGGACGCGCCGATGTGGCGCTGATCTTCGACTATGCGTCCGACTGGGCCTGGGAGACCCAGCCGCAGGGGCGCAGCTTCAGCTACTTCTGGCTGGTCTTCCACTTCTACAAGGGGTTGCGGCGGCTGGGGCTGAACGTGGACATCCTGCCGCCCGATACCGCCGAGCTGTCGCCCTATCGGCTGGTGCTGGTGCCGGGTCTGTTCAGCCTGTCCGATCCCCTGATGGCCGCCCTGGCCGGTTTCGGCGGCACGGCGATCCTCGGGCCGCGGACCAATTCGCGCACGCCCGACTTTGCAATCCCGGTGCCGCTGCCCCCCGCCTTGCCGGGGCTGGATGCGGTGGTCGCCCGGGTGGAAAGCCTGCCGCCCGATGTGCCGGTTCCCCTGGCCCAAGGCGGGGCGCTGCTGCACTGGCGCGAGAAGCTGGAGGTGTCTGCCGAGGTGATCGAGGCGGCCGAGGACGGCTGGCCGGCGCTGGTGGCGGCGGGCAAGCTGCACTACCTGGGCGGCTGGCCGGACGAGGTGGCGCTGAACCGGATCCTCCTGCGCGCCTGCGCGGCCGAAGGGATCGAGACCGATCCCCTGCCCGAAGGCCTGCGCCGCCGCGATACCGCGACGCACCGGTTCCTGTTCAACTACAACCCGGTGCCGGTGGACTGGGGCGGGGTCACGATCCCTCCGGCTGGGGTGCACTGGGACGAACGGTAAGGGGACCCCGGGATCTTTCGTCGCAGGATCCCGGGATTGCGCCTAGTCCTGGACCGAGATTTCCCCGGTGACGGGCAGGAAGGCGGCAGCGTTCGGGCCCAGCGTCAGGCGGTCGCCCTGAAGGACCGCATGCAGCGAGGGACCGGTCGGCGCCGAGGTGCCCGAAACCGTCAGCGACCGTGCCACGGGCGAGAGGTTGAACAGGCAGAGCAGCGCGCCCTCGCCTTCGCCCCGGACGAAGCCCAGCACCGGCTCGCGCAGGTCGAGGAACCGGGTTCCGCCCGTGCGCAGGCTGGCCGAGCCCTTGCGGAAGGCCAGCGCCGCCCGGTAGTGTTCCAGACCCGAACCCTGCGCG
>JBKBRG010000351.1:0-3450 GCA_046292325.1 Tabrizicola sp. | reverse complement strand
CCTGGGCCTCGTCGATCGGGTTCACCGGGAAGTAGCCGCCCTTGTGGCCCGCGCGGTGGCCGTAGTTGCCACCCTCGGTCACGGTGTCGGTGTTCCAGGCGGCGGCCTCGGCGTCGATCTCGTAGGCAACCTTGCGCGGCGTGACCGAATAGCGCACGTCGTCGAAGATGAAGAACTCGGCTTCGGGGCCGAAATAGGCCGCGTCACCGATGCCGGAAGCCTTGAGATAGGCCTCGGCCTTCAGCGCGGTCTGGCGCGGGCAGCGGCTGTAGGCCTCGCCCGTATCCGGCTCGACCACGTTGCAATGCACCGCCATCGTCTTTTCGGCATAGAACGGGTCGATGTAGACCGAGGCCGCGTCCGGGATCAGTTTCATGTCGGACTGGTCGATCGACTTCCAGCCCGCGATCGACGAGCCGTCGAACATGAAGCCTTCCTCGAAGAAGTCTTCGTCGACCAGATCGGCAACCAGCGTGACGTGCTGGAGCTTGCCCTTCGGGTCGGTAAAGCGGATGTCGACGTATTCGACTTCCTCGTCCTTCATCAGTTTCAGAGCATTCTTCACTGCGCTCATCATGCTGCCTTTCGGTTTGGTTTCAGTTAGGGCGGTCAGGCCCGGTTTCGGATCAACCCCAGGAACTTGCGACGAAAATCCCTGGGATCGCGTCAGACAGCATCGTCGCCGGTTTCACCGGTGCGGATGCGGATGGCTTGTTCGATGGGCGAGACGAAGATCTTGCCGTCGCCGATCTTGTCGGTGCGTGCGGCGGTGATGATCGCCTGGACGGCGGCATCCACCATGTCGTCGGTCAGCACGACCTCGATCTTCACCTTGGGCAGGAAGTCGACGACATATTCGGCGCCGCGATACAGTTCCGTGTGGCCCTTCTGGCGGCCGAAGCCCTTGACCTCGGTGACCGACAGGCCCTGGATCCCGGCTTCCTGAAGCGCCTCCTTGACCTCATCCAGCTTGAACGGCTTGATGATCGCTTCGACTTTCTTCATTGGGCCGACTCCCCCCGGTTCCGTCCTGCCCGTCTGACCACTTCCCCGCGGGGGGGACAATGTGACAGGGTTCTGTTGCGGGCTTCGCCGGGGGGATTCTCTGGGGCGTGCCTAAAATTTGTGCAATGCGCCTGTTGAGAGGGCGGTTTGAAAACCATGGTGCCCGGGGAATGACCGAACTTCTGACCGCCGCGCAGATGCGGGCCATCGAACAGGCGGCGATTGCCAGCGGAAAGGTCACGGGCCTGGAACTGATGGAACGCGCCGGACGGGGTGTGGTCGCGGCGATCTTCGAGGAATGGCCGGACCTGCGCGCCACCGCACACCGGGCGGTGGTCCTCTGCGGGCCGGGCAACAACGGCGGCGACGGGTTCGTCGTGGCGCGGCTGTTGAAGGCGTGGGGCTGGGAGGTGGCGGTGTTCGCGCTGGCCCCGCCGGCAACCGAGGCCGCGCGCACCATGGCCGACCGCTGGGCGGGGCAGGTGCGGACCCTGGCCGATCTGGACTGGCCGGACCTGGCCGGGCGGCCGCTGGTCGTGGATGCGATGTTCGGCGGTGGCCTGGCGCGCGCGGTCGCTCCGGGCGTCTGGGGCGCACTGCAGATGGCGCTGGAGCGGGGCTGCCGGGTGGTGGCGGTGGACATCCCCTCGGGCCTCTGCGCCGACAGCGGCCGGGTGCGGGCGGCGCCGGGTTACATCACGGTGCCGGTCGGGCTGACCGTGACCTTCCAGGCGCCACGCAGGGGCCATCACCTGCAGCCCGCGGCCGACCTTTGCGGCCGGCTGCGGGTAGCCGACATCGGCCTGGCGGCAGAGCTCGACGCGCTTCTGCGCGCCGATGACGGGGCGGTCGTCGAGCTTGCCCGACCGCGCGGCGGGTTGGGCAAGGCGGGCGGGCACAAGTTCTCGCATGGCCATGCGCTGGTCCTTTCCGGCCCGGCCGGCCGTGGCGGCGCCGCCCGGCTGGCCGCGCGCGGTGCGCTGCGGGTCGGGGCGGGGCTGGTGACGCTGGGGTGTCCCCTGGACGCGATCCCCGAACACGCCGCGCGGCTGGATGCGGTGATGCTGCGGCCCGTCGCCGATGCCGATGCGCTGGCTGCGATCCTGGAGGACGCCCGCATCAATGCGCTTTGCCTCGGGCCGGGGATGGGCACCGGGGCGCGCGAGGAGGGGGTGCTGGCGGTGGCGCTGGGGTTGCCCGCCGGTAGCCCCCCACCCCCATCCCCTCCCCACGAGGGGGAGGGGAGGCGCGGTACTTCGACGTCCCCCGCAGGTGGCGAAGGCGGAGCGCTTCCCCTCCCCCTCGTGGGGAGGGGAGAGGGGAGGGGGGCTCTGTCAAGGGACCGCCGCAATCTCGTCCTCGACGCCGACGCCCTGACGATCCTGTCGCAACACCCCGACCTCTTCGCCGCCCTGCACGGGGCTTGCGTCCTGACCCCCCACGCCGGGGAGTTCGCGCGCCTCTTCCCTGACATCGCCGAGAAGCTCGCGGCCCCCGCCACCAAAGGCCCCGCCTATTCCAAGGTCGACGCCACGCGCGAGGCGGCGAAGCGGGCGGGCTGCGTCGTCCTGTTCAAGGGCCCCGACACGGTGATCGCCGATCCTTCGGGGCACTGCGCCGTCAACTCGGCCCACTACGACCGGGCGGCGCCGTGGCTTGCAACCGCCGGATCGGGCGATGTGCTGGCAGGGTTCATCACCGGGCTGCTGGCGCGGGGGGTCAGCCCCTTCGACGCCGCCTGCACCGGGGCCTGGCTGCATGTGGCATGCGCGCTGTCCTTCGGGCCGGGGCTGATTGCCGAGGACCTGCCGGAAGAATTGCCGAAGGTGTTCCGGGCGTTGGGCCTGTGATGGTGCGCTGTAGCGCACCCTACGATCACACGGCGCGGTCGATCTTCGTCGACAGGTGGATCAGGCTTTCGGAGGCCCGGACCCCGGTCATCGCGCCGATCTGGTCCAGAACCGAATCGAGCACCTGGGTATTCGGGCAGGCGACCTGCACCAGAAAGTCGAACCGGCCGGAGGTGGTGAAGACCCGCTCGATCTCGGCAATCGACTTGAGCCGCGCCAGAACCGCAGCCTGGGATCGGGGCTCGATGGTCAGGAGGACCGAGGCCCGCAGCCGCCCTTCGCGCGCGGCCTCGCCCAGTTTCAGCGTGTAGCCGGCGATCACGCCGGAGGTCTCGAGCCGCTCCAGCCGGGCCTGGATCGTCGAGCGCGCGACCTTCAACCGGCGCGAGAGGGTGGCCACCGAAACCCGCGCGTCGGCGGAGAGCAGCCCGATGATGTTGCGATCCAGTTCGTCCATGCAATCTGCCGTCCTTTTCGTCATTATAACGACGAAGGCGCGCATTTATATAGTTTTGTTCGGTGAAGTTGTAACCCATATGCGGCATCCTCGATTGCAGGAAAAGGGCGGCTCATACGCACCTGGCCTGGTTCACTT
>JBKBRG010000350.1:0-3472 GCA_046292325.1 Tabrizicola sp. | reverse complement strand
GGGATCATCTGGCTGCACCGCAAGATGCAGGACGCCTTCTTCCTCGTCGTCGGCAGCCGCACCTGCGCCCACCTTCTGCAATCCGCCGCCGGGGTGATGATCTTCGCCGAGCCGCGATTCGGCACCGCGATTCTCGAGGAGAAAGACCTCGCCGGTCTTGCCGACGCGCATCAGGAACTGGAACGCGAGGTCGAGCGCCTGCTGTCCCGCCGCCCCGACATCCGCCAGCTGTTCCTGGTCGGCTCCTGCCCGTCCGAGGTCATCAAGCTCGACCTCTCCCGCACCGCCGAACGGCTGAACGCCCGCCACGGGCCCTCGGTCCGGGTCTACAACTACTCCGGCTCGGGCATCGAGACGACCTTCACGCAAGGCGAGGATGCCTGCCTCGCCGCCATGGTCCCGGGCCTGGAAGAGACCGCCGAGGCCAACCTTCTGGTCGTCGGCGCGCTGCCTGACGTGGTGGAAGACCAGTGTCTGTCGCTGCTCACCCGGATGGGCGTCACGAACCTGGCCTTCCTCCCCTCGCGCCGCGCCTCTGGTGCCCCGAAGGTCGGCCCGAACACCCGCTTCATCCTGACCCAGCCCTTCCTGGCCGATACCGCCCATGCCCTCGAACGCCGCAGCGCGCAGCGCATCGCCTCGGTGTTTCCCTTCGGCGAGGAAGGCACGACCGCCTGGCTCCGCGCCGTCGCCAAGTCCTTCGGCGTCACGCCGGAAACCTTCGAATCCGTCACCGCCGCCCCCCGGGCCCGCGCGCGCAAGGCCGTCGCCGCCCATGCCGAGACGCTTCGCGACAAGACCCTGTTCCTGTTCCCCGACAGCCAGCTGGAAATCCCGCTCGCGCGCTTCCTGGCCCGGGAATGCGGCATGCAGCCGGTCGAGGTCGGCACGCCCTACCTCCACCGCGGCCTGATGGAGCCCGAGCTTGCGCTGCTGCCGCAGACCGTCCTTTCCGAAGGCCAGGACGTTGACGCCCAGCTTGACCGGCATGCGGCCTTGAGGCCCGATCTCACCGTCTGCGGCCTTGGTCTTGCCAACCCGCTGGAGGCCGCCGGCCACGCGACGAAATGGGCGATCGAGCTGGTCTTCACCCCCGTCCATTTCTATGAACAGGCGGGCGACCTCGCCGGCCTCTTCTCCCGCCCCCTCCGCCGCCGCGCGCTGCTTGCGGGGGGGGGCCCGATGACCCTGCTCCGGCACGCCCCCCACCCCCATCCCCTCCCCCCCGGGGGGAGGGGAGCCGCCTGCGGTTTCCGGTCCGCGCTGATCGCCGCAATCCGCGCCTCCCTCCCCCCCGGTGGGGGAGGGATGGGGTGGGGGGGCACCCGGCCGGCCCATGTCGCCCACATCGCGCGCGCGCTCACGGGGGCCAGGCCATGAAGCTCACCCTCTGGACCTACGAAGGCCCCCCGCATGTCGGCGCGATGCGTGTCGCCACGGGCATGAAGGGGGTCCACTTCGTCCTGCACGCGCCGCAGGGCGACACCTACGCCGACCTCTTGTTCACCATGATCGAACGGCGCAACCACCGCCCGCCGGTCACCTTCACCACCTTCACCGCCTCCGACCTCGGCGCCGATACCGCGACCCTCTTCAAGCGCGCGGCGCAGGGCGCCTATGACCGCTTCCAGCCGCGGGCGATGATCGTGGGCGCCTCCTGCACGGCCGAGCTGATCCAGGACGACCCCGGCGGCCTCGCCTCGACCCTGGGCCTGCCCTGCCCGGTCGTCCCGCTGGACCTGCCCAGCTATTCGCGCAAGGAAAACTTCGGCGCGGACGAGACCTTCCTCGCCCTCACCCGCGCCCTCGCCCAGCCTTGCGAACGGACGGCGCGGGTCTCCTGCAACATCCTCGGCGCCACCGCCCTTGGCTTCCGCCACCGCGACGACGTGGCCGAGATCACCGGGCTTCTTGCCCGGATGGGCATCGCGGTGAACGCCGCCGCCCCGCTCGACGCCACGCCCGAGGATATCGCCCGCCTTCCGGCCGCGCATTTCAACGTGCTGCTCTACCCCGAAACCGGCGAGAGCGCCGCCCGCTGGCTGGAAAGGACCCATGGCCAGCCCTGGACGAAGACCATCCCCATCGGCGCGCAGGCGACCCGAGAGTTCATCGCCGAGGTCGCCGCCCTGGGCGGTGTCAGCGCAGAAGTGGATGAACGGAACCTCCGCCAGCCCTGGTGGTCGGCCTCCGTCGACTCCACCTACCTCACCGGCAAGCGCGTCTTCATCTTCGGCGATGCGACCCACGCCATCGCCGCCGCCCGCGTCGCCCGCGACGAGATCGGCTTCGAGGTCGTGGGTCTTGGCTGCTACAACCGCGAATTCGCCCGGGCGGTCCGCGCGGCCGCCAGGGACTACGGCGTCGAGGCCACCATCACCGACGACTACCTCGAGGTCGAGGCCGCCATCATCGCCGCCGCGCCCGAGCTGATCCTCGGCACGCAGATGGAACGCCACATCGCCAAGCGCCTCGGCATCGCCTGCGCCGTGATCTCGGCCCCGGTCCATGTCCAGGACTTCCCCGCCCGCTATGCGCCGCAGATGGGCTTCGAGGGCGCGAATGTCCTTTTCGACACCTGGATCCACCCGCTGGTGATGGGCCTTGAGGAACACCTGCTCACCATGTTCCGCGAGGATTTCGAATTCCACGACGCCGCCGGTCCCAGCCACCACGGCGGCAAGGCCACCCCGGCCCCCGCGCCGATCCTCGAACCCACCGCCGATGCCGCCACCCAGATGATCGAGGCCGCCCAGGCCCTCGCCCAGGCCCTGCACTGGCTGCCCGAGGCGGAACGCGAACTCAGGAAGATCCCCTTCTTCGTCCGCGCCAAGGCGCGGCGCAACACCGAAAGATACGCCGCCGAAAAAGGCGTGACGCAGATCAGCATCGAGACCCTCTACGAGGCCAAGGCCCATTATGCGCGATGACCGCTACACATCGCCGGACCTTCGGAAATCCGCCCCGGCGGACCTCTACCACTTTGTCATCGTCACCCTCGACGCCCATGCCGCGGGCCCCGCCCAGCGGGTTGCGGGCCGTCTGGCGAAGGACTTCCCCGGCATCGCGATCTCTGTCCACGCGGCCGCCGAATGGGCCGAGAACCCCGCCGCGCTCGCCCGCGCCAGGGCCGATGTCGCCAGAGCCGACATCATCGTCGCCAACCTGATCTTCCTGGAAGAGCACCTGACCCGGATCCTGCCCGACATGCAGGCCCGGCGCGACCGGCTCGACGCCTTCGTCGGCATGATCTCCGACCCGCAGATCGTGAAACTCACGAAAATGGGCGATCTCGACATGTCGCTGCCCGCCTCGGGCGCAATGGCCCTCCTCAAGAAGCTGCGCGGCACCAGGGCGCCGTCCGGCGCTTCGGGCGAAAGGCAGATGGCGATGCTGCGGCGGCTGCCGAAGATCCTGCGCTTCATCCCCGGCAAGGCCCAGGACCTGCGCGCCTGGTTCCTGTCGATGCACT
>JBKBRG010000349.1:0-3490 GCA_046292325.1 Tabrizicola sp. | reverse complement strand
GGGCATCGCGGACAGCACCGGATCCTTCTCTGCCGCCTCGGCGATGAAGCGCGCGACCGACCCCGAGCAGTTCACCGAGGTCAGGATGCCAAGGTAGTTCCGGGTTCCCACCTGTCCGTCGGCGCGGTGATAGCCCAGGAAGTCGCGCGGGGGCAGCGGGGGCAGGGGGCGGGCCTCGGCGCCGATGGCATAGTCGGTCGAATGCGGCCCCATGCCCAGGTTGTGGCTGTGGATATGGCCGCCCGCCGGGATGTCCTCGGTCGCCTGGCCGATCGCCTGGCCATAGCGCAGCACCGTCTCGCCCTGCGCGATGGCGCGGGTGGCGATCTTGTGGCCGCGCGGCACCGGGCCGGGCAGCGGGGCCTCCACCCCCGGCACCTTCGCCCCCCTGGCCAGGTCGGCAAGCGCGATCACGAGGTTGTCCCGGCCGTGCAACCGTATTACCGCATCCGCCATCGCCTTTCCCTTTCACCCAAAGGCCCGGGCCGCTTGACAGCCCGTCCGTCCGGCCTAACATGTGAGCATGCTACCAGCGCCCGCAACCGGATCACAAGACCAGAATGGCGCCGCCCGGCTGGAGCCGCTGGAGCGGTTCCAGGGTTCCCTCGGCCAGCGGGTCTATCAAAGCCTGAAGCAGGCGATCCTGAGGCTGGATTTCCGCCCCGGCGACAGCATCCGCAAGCCCGAGATCTGCGACCGTCTCGGGGTCTCGCGCAGCCCGGTGGCCGATGCGGTGGCGCGGCTGGCGGCGGACGGGCTGGTGGACATCGTGCCCCAGGCCGGCACCTTCGTCACCCGGCTGTCGATGACCGACATCCGCGAGGGCGCCTTCATCCGCGAGGCGATCGAGGTCGCGGCTGCGGAACTCGTGGCCGAGCGGATCACCGAGGACCAGCTGCGCGACCTGCGTCGCAACCTGCGCCTGCAAGAGGCGCTGGTGGCGGACGGCGACCGGCAGGGGTTCATGGCGCTCGATGCCCAGATGCACGAGATGATGCTGTCCTTCACCGGCCTTCCACGGCTGGCGCAGGTGGCGCAGACCGCCTGGCTCTCGGTGGACCGCGCGCGCCAGTTGATCCTTCCGGTCGAGGGGCGGCTTCAGGCCACGCTGGAGGAACACCGCGCGATCCTGGCCGCCTTCGAGGCCCGCGATCCAGCCGCGGCCAGGCGGGCGCTTCAGCACCATCTGCGCCAGCTGCTGACCTATCTCGCGCCGCTGGAACGCGCCCACCCCGAACTGTTCGCGGCGTCATGATCCCGAACAAGCCCCGCTACGCCACCCGGCTGAACGCCTTCGGGCGGAAGGGCGACAGCGTGGCCGGGATGATCGCCGCCGCCGCGCGGGTGGGGGGGCTCGATGCCGCCGACCTGAACTTTCCCGACCATTTCGACCATCACCGCCCGGCCGAGCTGACCCGGATCCTCGCTGACAACGGCATGGCGCTGAACGGGCTGGCCATGCGCTACTACACCGATCCGGGCTTCCGGCTCGGGGCCTTCTCCAACCCCGACCCGCGCCTGCGCCGCGCCGCGATCGACCTGACCAAGCGCGGCCTCGATGCGCTGGCGGCGATGGGCGGGCGGCTGATGACCCTGTGGCTGGGGCAGGACGGGTTCGACTATTCCTTCCAGGCCGATTACGCGCGGATGTGGGACGACAGCATCTCGGCCATCGCCGAGATCGCCGACCACATCCCGGGCCTCGACATCGCCATCGAATACAAGCCGAACGAACCCCGCGCCCATGTGGTGATGCCCGACATGGCGACGACCCTGCTGGCCCTGGCCGAGGTCGGCCGGACCAACACCGGGGTCACGCTGGATTTCTGCCACATGCTCTTTGCCGGCGAGATGCCCGCCCGTGCCGCGATGCTGGCCGCGCGGAGAAGCCGCATCCTCGGAGTGCATCTGAACGACGGCTACGGCAAGCGCGACGACGGTCTGATCGCGGGCTCGGTCCATCCGGTGCAGACGGTGGAACTCTTCGTCGCGCTCGACCGGGCGGGTTACGACGGGGTGATCTATTTCGACACCTTCCCCGATCATGGCGGCACCGATCCCGTGGGCGAGGCGCGGGCCAACATCGCCGCGACCGACCGCCTGCGCACCATCGCGCGCGGGCTGGCCAGCGACCCTGCGCTGGCCGAGGCGCAGGCCCGCCAGGACGCTGCCGCCGCCACGCGGATTGTCATGGGCGCGCTATACGGCGGCTGACCAGCCTCCTGCGTGGCATCGTCCCCCGTCGCCGGGCCGCCCGCCGACGGGAAGCCGCGGGCGCAGGCGAAGGTTTCAGATCGGCGCGTCGGGCCGGATCAGCCCTTCGGCCCGCAGGGCCTCCCACAGGGCCTGCGGGATCACCGCCTCGGCCGCGGCAAGATTGGAGGCCATCTCGGCCTGTCCCTGCCCGCCGGGAATGACCGAGACCACCGCGGGATGCCGCAGCGGGAACCGGAACGCCGCATCCACCAGCCGCACGCCATGGGCCGCGCAGACCGCCTGCAACCGCGCCGCCTTGTCCAGCACCCGGTCCGGCGCCGGCGCATAGTTCCAGTGCGCGCCCGGCTTCGGTCCGGTCGCAAGGATTCCCGAATTGTAGGGACCGCCCACCACGATCCCCACGCCCCGCGCCTGACACAGCGGCAGGAAGCTTTCCAGCGCCTCCTGTTCCAGCAGGGTATAGCGCCCCGCGAGAAGGAAGATGTCGAAATCTCCCCGCTCCAAGAGCCATTGGCAGGGCTGCCATTCGTTGATCCCGCCGCCGAAGGCCCGGATCACCCCCTGGTCGCGCAGGGCCAGCAGCGCCCGGTAGCCGCCCGCCATGAAGGCATCCAGCCGCTCTTGCAGCGCCGCCTGCGTGCCGTGGTTGAAGATGTCCAGGTCGTGGGCAAAAAGGATGTCGATCCGGTCAACCCCCAGCCGCTCCAGCGAAAACTCCAGGCTCCGCATCGTGCCGTCATAGCTGTAGTCGTAGATCTCCTTGCGCGAGGGGACATCGACCCACTTCCCCGCCCCGTCGCCCTGGCCCGGCGGCACCGCGCGCAAGAGCCGGCCGATCTTGGTGGACAGGACATAGCTGTCGCGCGGCTTGCCCCGCAGAAAGCGGTTCAGCCGGGTCTCTGACAGGCCCAGCCCGTATAGGGGCGCCGTGTCGTAATAGCGCACGCCGCCCGCCCAGGCGCCTTCCAGCACCGCGTGGGCCTCGTCGTCGCTGATGGCCTTGAAAAGATTGCCAAGCGGTGCCGCGCCGAAGCCGAGTTCCGTGAAGGTCAGCCCGCCGTTGCCCAGCCGATCCCAGTGTCGCGTCGCCAGCATGAACCGCCTCCGTCCGTTGCTGACATGCTAGAGTGTTCCGGCTTCCCGTCCAACTCCTTTCACGCTAGCGTGGCAGGGCAGGGGGGATCACATGTCGCGACTTCAGGCCGTCTTCGGGGATCGCAAACCCGTCATCGCCATGGTGCATCTGGGCGCTTCGCCCGGCGCGCCGCTCTAC
>JBKBRG010000348.1:0-3491 GCA_046292325.1 Tabrizicola sp. | reverse complement strand
GGATGGCGAAGGTCACGCCTTCCAGCACCGCGCGGGTGGCGGCCTGGCGATCGGTGGCATGTTCAAGCCCCGTGAAGGCCCCGCGCACCGAGGCCGAGTTCAGGGGCGTCCGCTCTCCGCCGAGATAGGGCAGGAAGATGGTCTTGCCGGGGGCTTTCAGGTCGCCGAGTTCGCCGGTCAGTTTCGCCGCATCGGTGCCGATCAGGTTCGCATACCAGTTCAGCGCATCGGTCGCGGCCAGGATCACGCCCATCTGGTGCCAGGTGTCGGGCAGGGCGTGGCAGAAGGTATGCACCGCCGTCGCCGGGTCGGGCTGATAGCCGTCGTTCGCGGCGAAAAGCACGCCCGAAGTGCCGAGGCTGACGAAGGCCTCGCCTGCGCGGACGACGCCCACACCGACACCCGAGGCCGCGTTGTCGCCGCCGCCTCCGGCCACGACCACGTCCCTTGGCAGACCCCAGCGGTCGGCCAGCGCCGCCCGCAGGGTGCCCGAGACCTGGCTGCCCTCGACCAGCCGCGGCATCTGCGCCCGGGAAAGGCCCGTGGCGGCCAGAAGATCATCCGACCAGTCGCGTTTGCCGGTGTCCAGCCAGCTGGTGCCCGCAGCATCCGACATTTCGCCGACATGATCGCCGGTCAGCCAGAGCCGCAGGTAATCCTTCGGCAAGAGCACCTTCGCCACACGGTCCCAGACCTGGGGTTCGTGCCTGCGGACCCAGACCAGCTTGGGCGCGGTAAAGCCGGGAAAGACGATGTTCCCGGTCAACCGGCGGAACTTCGGATCGGCGTCCAGCTCGGCGGCCTCGACGTGGCTGCGCGTGTCGTTCCACAGGATGCAGGGCCGCAGGACCTCGTCCGCCGCATCGAGAAGCGTCGCCCCGTGCATGTGGCCGGACAGGCCGATGCCGCGGACCTTGCCGAGCCCCCCCTTCGCCAGCCGGTCGAACACCGTCTCGGCCGCCGAGATCCAGTCGGAGGGCGACTGCTCGCTCCACCCCTCGGCGGGGCGCTGGACGGTGAGGGGCGCGGTGGCCTCGGCAAGCACCGTCTGGTCCTCGCCGATCAGGATGCCCTTCAGTCCCGAGGTGCCAAGATCCAGCCCGATATACATCACGCGGCCAGATGCTGGGGTTTCTTGCCAAGAATGATCATGCCCAGGATGTCGTCATCGGTGACCTCGTTCACGTTCACCGTGCCGACCAGCTGGCCGTTCTTCATCACGCTGGCGCGGTCGCAGAGCTTCATCACGTTGTGGATGTCGTGCTCGATCAGGAAGATGCCCAGACCCTGCGCCTTCAACTCCTGGATCAGTTCGGCCACCATCTGGGTCTCGTGCGGGCCCAGAGCGGCGGTCGGTTCGTCCATGATCAGGATCCTGGCGTTGAAATAGACCGCACGCGCGATGGCGACCGACTGGCGCTGGCCGCCCGAAAGCGCGCTGACGGGCACGTTGAACTTGCGGAAGTTCGGGTTCAGGCGGCCCATGATCTTGCGCGTCTCGGCCTCCATCTTCGATTCGTCCACGAAGCCGAAGCTGTTCACCAGTTCGCGCCCCAGGAACAGGTTGGACGCCGCATCCAGATTGTCCGCCAGCGCCAGCGTCTGGTAGATCGTCTCGATGTTGAGGGCGCGGGCATCGCGGGGGTCGTTGATCTCGACCTCCTTCCCGTTGATCAGGATCTGCCCGCTGTCCTTCCGGTAGGCGCCCGAGAGGCATTTGATGAGCGTGGACTTGCCCGCGCCGTTGTGGCCCAGAAGGCCCACGACTTCGCCCGGGTAAAGGTCGATCGTGACGTGATCGACAGCCTTGATCCCACCGAAGGCGATCGAGATGTCGCGCATTTCGACAAGAGGGGTTCCGGATCTGTCTACCATGATGTCAGCCCCTTCACTTGATGCGTTTGCGGTAAACGATGTCCAGCCAGACGGCCAACACCAGTGCGACGCCGATCACGATCCGCTGGTAGGATCCGTCGCCGAAGCCGATCAGCACCATGCCGGTCTGCAGGCTGGTCAGGATCAGGGCCCCGATGATCGCGCCGTAGATCGTGCCGACGCCACCCGCCAGCGAGGTGCCGCCGACCACGGCCGCCGCGATGACATAGAGCTCGTCGAGGTTGCCCATCGCGTTGGTGGCCGAGTTCTGCCGCGCCGCGCCGATCACGGCCGCGACCCCGGCCAGCGCGCCCATCAGGGTGAAGATCTTCACCGTCATCGCCCGGGTGTTGATGCCCGACAGGGCCGCGGCCTCGGGGTTGCCGCCGATGGCAAAGACATAGCGGCCGAACCGGGTGCGGGTCATCAGGATGGTCATGCCGATGGCCACGATGATCATGATGAGCACCGGATAGGCAAAGCCGTGGCCGAAGCTGGCGCAGACATCCGAATAGATGTCGCCGCCGCGTTCGGCACAGGCGGGGATCTCCTGGCCCAGGGCCTGGTAGTATTTCTGGATGTTTCCGCTCGGCCAGATGTAGGAATTGACGATGGCCGTGGCCCCCAGGATTGCCGCGCAGACAAGGCCGATCACGAAGGTCTCGGCCCAGACCGGGCGCAGGGCGAAGCCGTGGGTCTTGCGCGCCCGGCGGCCGTTCAGGAAGGCCCAGACCACGAAGACGCAGGCGATGATGGCGAAGATCCAGCTTCCGGTCTTGCCCAGCGCCCCGAAGGAACCGCCGCCGATCAGGGCGAAGGTCTCGTCCAGCGGCGCGATGGTCTTGCCGCCCGCGACCAGGAAGGCCGCGCCGCGCCAGACCAGCAGGCCGCCCAGCGTGACGATGAAGGAGGGGATCGACAGATAGGCGATCAGCACGCCCTGGAAGGCCCCGATCAGCGCGCCCATGGCGATGCCGAAGACCACCGTGATGATCCAGATCGACGGATGGCCAAGGCCCAGCGCCGGCGTCAGGTATTCCACCTGAAGAAGGCCCATGTACATGCCGACCATGCCCATGATCGAGCCCACCGACAGGTCGATGTTCCGGGTGATGATGACCAGCACCATCCCCGTCGCCATGATGCCGATATAGGCGGTCTGGACCGACAGGTTCCACAGGTTGCGCGGGGTCAGGAAGCCGTTCGCCTCATCCTGCGAGGCACCGAGCAGCATCGACGGGCGGCCGAGGACGAAGGTCGAATAGGCCTCGAAGGCCAGCCAGATCAGCAGAAGCGCGCCGACCATGCCCAGAAGGCGCGGGTCGATCTCGGTTGCGCGCAGAAAGCGTGTGAAGCCGCCCTCGTTCGGCGCATGGGATGCAGGGGAATGGGGTGTGTCGGTCATGTCCGTCCAGCCTGAGAGGGGATGGGGCTGTGCCGGTGCCGTGCGCCGCGATGCGCGCCGTTGCGCCCCGAGGGCGGAGCGACGGACCAGCCAGGAGAAAGGGACTGGCGCCGCCCCATGGGACGGCGCCGGAGATCAGGCCAGATTACTGGCAGGCAGGCACGTCGGGCATCGCGCCCTCGCAGGCCTGCTCCTTGGTGATGTGGCCGGC
>JBKBRG010000347.1:0-3493 GCA_046292325.1 Tabrizicola sp. | reverse complement strand
TCCGGGCTTGGCCACGCCGCTTCTTCTGCTAGGATCTACCGCACGGTCAAGAGCATGGACCGCAAGTCCGGGCTTGGCCACGCCGCTTCTTCTGCTAGGATAAACGACAATGAGCGTTTCGGCCGCTGTCAAGTCCGGGCTTGGCCACGCCGCTTCTTCTGCTAGGATCTGCCCGAGCTTCAGAGATCAGGGAGACCGTCCGGGCTTGGCCACGCCGCTTCTTCTGCTAGGATCTTCAAGCGCGGAGACGCCGCATGACCGCAGGTCCGGGCTTGGCCACGCCGCTTCTTCTGCTAGGATGGGCGGGCGCGGCGCAGGCCAGCAGGAGGAGTCCGGGCTTGGCCACGCCGCTTCTTCTGCTAGGATATACCCCGCACAACCTGTTGTTGTGCGGGGTTTTTTATCGCTTTGTGCCGCAGAAAAAGACGGTCGGCAGGCCTAGAACAACACGAGTTGAGCGGGTTTTTCTGCCGGCGCCTTCGAGCGGCGCTTGCCGTGGAAGACCTGGCTGAGCGCATATTGCTTGTCGGTGAAGAACAGCACCTGCACGTGGCCTGCCTCGGGCACGAGATCGCCAACCTGTCGGGCATAGCTTTCGGCCTTCTCCTTGCTCCAAGCATGGCGAAGATAGACCGAGAACTGAACCATTTCAAAGCCGAGGTCCAGCAGGTCATTGCGGAACCGCGCGGCCCGCTTGCGTTCGGCCCTGGTCAGCACCGGCAGATCGAAAAGCACCCAGACCCACATGATCCTGTATCCCGAAAGTTGTCTGAAGCCTTGTTCACGCATCGTCTTGCTCTTCGGCGGCGAGGGGGATCGGCCGGTCCGGAAAGACGAGGCGCAGTCTGCCCGTTTCGCAGGACTGGGCGAGGCTTTGCGCGAGGCGGACCAGAACCTGCGACAGGGGGCTGGCGCCCTGCGGTGTCGGGAAGTCGGCCGAAAGGCAGGAGACGAGCGCGCCGCGGGCCTCGGCAACCTCGGTGATACCTTTCGCTTGCAGGCCGTGGACGATCAGATCGACGGTGGGCCGGAAGGGTTCCATCAGGTCGTCGGCAAGCGCCAGGGCATCGCCGCCCGAGCGGTGATGGACGGACAGGGACGGATGCAGCCCCGCCGCGACGATCGCGCGCGCCGTAGCCGCCCGCAGCACGGCATAGCCGTAGTTCAGCAGGGCATTGGCCCCCCCCCCGGCCGAGCGGTCGCGGCGGAAATCGCTGCCCATCATCAGGGGCCAGTAGACCTGCGCGGCCTGCGCCTCGCGGTTGTCCGGGTCACCCGAGCGCACGGCCGTTGCCAGCCGGCGCAGGCGCTCGGACGGTGCCTTCACACGTTCGAGAGCCTCGGCCTGCGCGATGATCTTGTGGCGGACCAGGGTAGCCCACGCCTGTTTGCGAAACGGCACGGACGCATCGGCCTGGGCCCTGATGCGCTGGGCCTGCTGGAAATGTCCGTTCAATGGCAGGACCACGGCGGCCGGGTTGAAATCCGGCCCCAGCACCATGACCGGCACCTGGCGGGCCGCGAGTTCGGCCAGCGCGCCGTTCGACCAGATCATCCCGGGGCTGGCGACCAGCACCGCCTCGAGGTCGTCGAAGGCGATGCGCCCGGCCTCGCCTTCGACCGTATCGACCGCCAGGAAGCCGCGGCGCTTGTGCACCGAAATCCCGGGCGTCGTCAGTTCAAGTATCCGTCCAACCATGAGAGCCTCCGTTGTGGAATGCGCCCGAGGGGTTGGCCTGCCTGTCAGATCTTCCCATGCGGGATCGTGTGCACCCGCCCCAGTTCGTCGATCCGTACGCGCCGGGCGCGCCGGAGTTTCAGCTTGCCGATGTTCGCGAAGTCCCAGCGGAAGGGATCGTCCGGATCGTTGTGGCGTTTCTGGAAGTCGCCAGCCTCATTGATCTTGACGAGGTAGATCACCGAATTGCTTGGAGAAAGTCGAACGATCCGCTTGATCGTGTTGCTTCCCTCCACCACGCAGTCGTTCTGATCGTCCCAGTCGAAGAGCTGGAGGGTGTCGTTCTTGTGGACGCGCATGATGAAGCGCGCCTGGGGATGGAGGAGGTTCCAGGGCTTGGCGCCCCCCGAATTGGCCGCCCAGATATCGGTCGTGTGCTGGAACCAGGTGCCGTCGGGCCCCTCGAGGATATCCATGAAGGCATTCTCGCCAGGAACCAGCCACTTGTAGGGAAGGCCCTGACGATCATGAACGGGGCGCACGGCAGCCTCGGGTTTCAGGATGCGGAGCCGGCGGTGGCCGGTGTTATCGACCCAGGTCTGGAGCGCCTCGGTCAGACGCTTCTTCCGTTCCGCTTCGGGCAGTGACCTGTCGCGCGCGGCGCGGGTGGCCTCTTCCAGACTGAGGCGCAACCTGACGTCGCGCACCTGACCGATTTCCTTTTCGGTCAGGCCGAGGACGGGCTTGCGCACCACGACATTGCCGATGCTCAGGTCGGCCTGGTTTTCGGGCAGGTCGCGGACGAGGCCATAGACCGTGTCCTCATGCAGCCTGCCGCTGGTCTGCGAGGGGTCGGAGGGGTTGGCGCTGCCGTGCTGGGCGCGATGGCTGACGTTGACCTTCTCGACGGCGCGCAGGACGGCATCGCGGAAGCCCGCGAAGGGCTCGGGCGGGGCGGGCAGCACACGATCCAGGTGTTCCGCCCCCATCTTCCGGGCCAGGCCTTGCAGGATCTGGATCATCCGCCGGTCGATCACGCCCACCACGGCGGCGTCGATCGCGTGGTGGCGGTGATCGTCGCGCGACTTGCGGTTGTGGTCGCCAAGGTTCAGCCCCCAGCGTTGCCGCAGCATCGCCGTCATCCGCCCCGGCAGGACCCAGACATGGCTGCGTCGCTTTCCGTCGTCATCGGTCTTGGGAAACAACGCCTCGGCATAGGCGCGCACGACCCTGGCAAGGTAGCTGGTCGCATTCAGCTGGCAGTCCTCGAAGCTGCGTGACTTTTGCCATTTCTTCATTGCGTCGGGTCGGAACCGCCAGGCCTTGTTGTCGGGCAGATGTTTCGTTCGGGCGACGATCGCGGCCAGTTCCTCGCCGGACCAGGCCTCACCGGGCGCACGCTTGCCCTTGATGCGGTTGGCCTCGCGGAAGCAGAGGGTCTTGTTCGCGGGGCTGTCATCGAAGGTGTCCGCGAAGGGCAGGATATGGTCGATCTCGACCTCGTCGGAATGCAGCTGGTGCAGCGCGATGGGCCGGCCCGAATAGGGACAGAGCCGATCCGCCGGGCTCTTGCCCAACTCTTCCCAAAGACGCATGCGCAGGAAGCGGTCGCCGATCCGCGCCCCCTCGGCCAAGAGACCCTCCGCCTGCAATTCGGCGCGCCAGCGATCATTGCGCCTTTCGTTGTCGCGGATGGCTCTGTTGCACAAATCGTCTGTTGACCGGACCTCCCCTTTCCCCGGACAGACTTATCCCGCGAGCTCTGTGAGGGGTGTGCCGAGTGCGGTGAAGCCATTGAGCACGGCGACACGGACC
>JBKBRG010000346.1:0-3500 GCA_046292325.1 Tabrizicola sp. | reverse complement strand
TGCCCATGGTGCTGGAGTTCAACCGCAAGGCCGTGAAGGACCGGCTGGCCCAGGCTGCCGCCTATATCGGCATCAAGGGCGGGTTCAAGGGCTTCTGCAAGCGCGTGCTCGACCTGCGCGAGACGCTGAACATCCCGGAGAACCTGACCAGGCTGGGGGTGAAGGATCCCGATCTGGACATGCTGACCAAGATGGCGCTGGAGGATCCGTCCTGCGGCGGCAACCCGGTCAAGATGACCAGGAAGAACACGCGCAAGCTGTTCGAGGCCTGTCTCTGACGGTGCGCTGGCGCGCTCTGCAAGCCCTGGTGCGGCGCTGATGCGCGAGACGACCGACATCGCGGTGATCGGCGCGGGCGTCATCGGCCTGACCGTCGCGCTGGAGCTGATCGACCGGGGCCACGAGGTGACCCTGGTCGATCCCGGCCCGCCCGGCATGGGGGCCAGCTACGGCAATGCCGGCACCATCGCCGGCTATGCGACCAGCCCGGTCGGCACGCCCGAGGTGCTGCGGTCGCTGCCCTCGCTTCTGTTCAGCCGCAGCTCGCCGCTGGCGATCCGCCACCGCGCCCTGCCCTCGCTGTTGCCCTGGCTGCTACGCTTTCTGTGGCAGTCGCTGCCCGCGCGGGCCCGGCACAATGCCGGGGCGCTGGCCGTCCTGTTGCGCGACGCGGGCGAGTTGTGGGACGACCTGGTGCTGCGGGTGCAGGGGGCGGGCATCCTGCAGCGGCGCGGGTGTCTCTATCTCTACGAGACCGCCGAAGCCTTCACCCGCGCCTGGGCAGAGCTGGACCGCCGCCGGTCGCTGGGGGTGGAGGTGGATCTCCTCGGCCCCGAGGCGCTGGCGGCGCTGGAGCCCGGCCTGCCGCCACAGGCGGGCGCGGCCTTCTTTCCCGCTGCGACCTTCCTGGACGATCCGGGCCGCATGATGGGGCTGATCGCGGCCGAGGTGCTGGGCAAGGCGCGGCACCTGCCCGCACGGGCCGAACGGCTGGAGCGGCGGGCGGATGGCGTCGTGATCGAGGGGCCGGGGCTGCACCTGCACGCCCGCCGCGTGGTGATTGCCGCCGGCGCCCATTCCCGCGCGCTGGCCCGGCAGGCGGGCGACCGCATTCCGCTGGATACCGAGCGCGGCTACCACGTCGAATGGGACATGGCCGAACCGCTGCTTTCGCGCCCCGCCTGCCCCACGGCGCGCGGCTTCTACCTCTGCCCGATGGCGGGACGGCTGCGCGCGGCGGGGACGGTGGAGCTGGGCGGCCTGAGCCTGCCGCCCTCGCCCCACCGCATCGCGAAACTGGTCGAGGGCGCGCGGGCCTTCTTTCCCGACCTCGGCCCGCCCGACCGTGACTGGATGGGCTTCCGCCCCTCGATCCCTGACAGCCTGCCGGTGATCGGCCCTTCGGCGGGGGGCGGCGAGGTGATCCACGCCTTCGGGCACGGGCATCTGGGCGTGACGCTGGCACCTGTCACGGCGCGGATCGTGGCGGCGCTGATCGATGGCCACGACCCCGGCCCGGCCGCGCGGGCCTGCCGGCCCGACCCGTTATGACAGCACGACTCCGGCAGAGCCAGGTCAGCCGGCGCACGGGAAGACGGCGGGTCAGGCCGGGCACCGCCCGCCCCGACCCGGAAGGCTCAGCCGCGCGGCAGCACCTCTTCATCGTTGCCGCAAGCAACGGCACAGATCAGGACAAGGCCGACCAAGACAGGAACGATCCAGCCCGAGCGCGGCTTTTCCGCCACGACTTCCGGCTGCCCTTCTTCTTCCACCAGGACCGGGCCGCCGGCCAGGGCAGCAGTCGAAGTCAGGGCCAGCGAAGTTGCAAGAATCGAAGCAGCGAGGCGTTTCATGTCGGTCCTTCCCGAAAGCGGTTGCATGCGCGGTCTGCGCAGGCCTTAGCGTAGCACACGACTTCGCGACCGCAACGCGGGTCAACCCCTTCGCCGTCGGCGGGACCCGCGGCGCGATGGTCGGCAAAAAAACCTCCGATCAGCCCTTGACCTTCCCATCATGGGAAGGACCATATGCGGCAGGTCCCGATCATAAGGAGGCGGACCATGACCGCGCAGCCCAGCGAAACCACCCTTGCCCTGCCTGTCACCGGCATGACCTGCGCCTCTTGCGCAGGCCGGGTCGAGCGGGCGCTGAGGGCCTTGCCGGGGGTGACCTCGGCCTCTGTCAACCTTGCCACCGAGACCGCCGAGGTGCGCGGCATCGCGCCCGTCGCGGCGCTGATCGGCGCGGTGGAGAAAGCCGGCTACCACGTTGCCGCCCCTCCGCAAGAGCTGGTGGTGGAGGGGATGACCTGCGCCTCCTGCGTGGCGCGGGTGGAACGGGCGCTGAAGGCGGTGCCGGGGGTGACTTCGGCCTCGGTCAACCTTGCCACCGAAAGCGCGCGGGTCGAGGGTCCGGCCGATTCCGCGGCGCTGGTCGCGGCGGTCAGGGCGGCGGGCTATGCGGCGCGCCTCGCCGCGGCCAGGCCGGACTCGCCCGTCGAACGCCGCGCGGAAGAGGCCGCGGGGCTGAAGCGCGACCTGATCCTTTCTGCCGCGCTGACGCTGCCGGTCTTTGCGCTGGAGATGGGCGGGCACATGATCCCGGCCTTTCACCACTGGGTGATGGCGACCATCGGCCAGGGGACGAGCTGGCTGATCCAGTTCCTGCTGACGACGCTGGTCCTGGCCGGTCCGGGGCGGCGGTTCTTCCTGAAGGGCATCCCGGCGCTGCTGCGCGGGGCGCCCGACATGTCCTCGCTGGTCGCGGTGGGGGCGGGCGCGGCCTGGGTCTATTCGACGCTGGCGACCTTCCTGCCGGGGCTGATGCCGCCGGGTTCGGTCGCGGTCTATTTCGAGGCGGCGGCGATGATCGTGACGCTGATCCTGCTGGGCCGCCTGCTGGAGGCGCGGGCCAAGGGCCGGTCCTCCGAGGCGATCGCCCGGCTCATGGCGCTGCAACCCGCCACTGCGCATCTGCGCCGCGACGGAAGGGTGGTGGACGTGCCCCTGGCCGAGGTCCGCCCCGGCGACCTGCTGGACCTGCGCCCGGGCGAACGGGTGCCGGTCGATGGCCGCGTGATCGAGGGGAGCAGCTGGATCGACGAATCCATGGTGACCGGAGAGCCGGTGCCGCTGGAAAAGACACCCGGCGACCGGGTGATCGGCGGAACGGTGAACCAGACCGGGGCGCTGGCGATCCGCGCCGAGGCGGTGGGCGCCGACACCATGCTGTCGCGCATCATCCGCATGGTCGAGGCCGCGCAGGGCGGCAAGCTGCCGATCCAGGCGCTGGTGGACCGGGTGACGCTGTGGTTCGTGCCGGTCGTCATGGCGCTGGCCCTGCTGACCTTCGCGGTGTGGCTGGCCTTCGGACCGGCGCCCGCGCTGCCGATGGCGCTGGTCAACGGCGTCGCGGTCCTGATCATCGCCTGCCCCTGCGCCATGGGGCTGGCCACGCCGGTCTCGATCCTGGTCGGAACGGGCCGGGGGGCGGAACTGGGC
>JBKBRG010000345.1:0-3514 GCA_046292325.1 Tabrizicola sp. | reverse complement strand
GCCGGCGGGCACGAAGACCGCGGGGACATGGCCGAAGGTCGCGGCGGCCATGACGAGACCGGGCACGATCTTGTCGCAAACCCCGAGGTAGAGCGCCGCGTCAAAGCAGTTGTGGCTCATCGCCACGCCGGCCGCCAGCGCGATGACATCGCGGCTGAACAGCGACAGCTCCATCCCCGGCTGGCCCTGCGTGACCCCGTCGCACATCGCCGGCACACCGCCCGCCACCTGGGCCGTGACGCCCGCCTTCGCGGCTGCCGCACGGATGATGTCGGGATAGCGCTCGAAGGGCTGGTGCGCGGACAGCATGTCGTTGTAGGCCGTGACGATGCCGATGTTGGCGACCCGGGCGGCGGCGAGCGCCTCCTTGTCCTTGCCCATCGCCGCATAGGCATGCGCCTGATTGCCGCAGCTGAGATGGGCCCGGGCCGGCCCGTCCGAGACGGCCTTGCGCATGCGTTCGAGATACCGTCCCCTGGCTTCGGCGGATCGGGCGCGGATGCGGTCGGTCACGCGGGCGACGGTCGGGTTCAGGGGCATCGGATCCTCCGGCGGCTGGCTGGCACGGGTATAGCAAAGGCTGTTAGCGCTAACAACCCTCATTCCCGGCTAAGACGCGGTGTTGTTGCGGCTTCCGGCGCCCGCGCGAACCCGCTATGGGAAGGCATGGACGACGATAGCCCCGACACTCCCGCGCTGCAAACCGGCCGCGGCCCGACTGTCCGACTGAAGCCGAAGGCCGAGGCGCGGGCGATCCGTCACGGCTTTCCCTGGGTCTATGCCGATGAACTGGTGACGGACCGGCGCACCATGGCGCTGCCGCCCGGCGCGCTGGCCGTCCTGGAAGACGGCGAGCGGCGGCCGCTGGGTCTTGTCACCGTCAACACGCGGTCGAAGATCATCGCGCGGATGCTTGACCGCGATCCGGCGGCCAGGATCGACCGGGCCTGGTTCGAGGCGCGCCTCGCGCGGGCCGCGGTCCTGCGCAACCGCCTGTTCGACGCGCCCTTCTACCGACTGGCGCATGCCGAGGCGGATGGCCTGCCCGGCATCGTCATCGACCGGTTCGGCGAGGTCGCGGTGGTCCAGCCCAATGCGGCCTGGGCCGAGGCCGCCATGCCCGACCTCGTCGCGGCGCTGGTGGCGGTGACCGGGGTGCGGACGGTCGTCAAGAATGGCCAGGGCCGGGCGCGCGGGCTGGAAGGGCTGGCCGAAGAGATGGCGGTGGTCCACGGGCCTGCGCCGCAGGGGCCGGTGGCGGTGCCGATGAACGGGGCCGTCTACATGGCCGATCTGCTGGGCGGGCAGAAGACCGGCCTGTTCTATGACCAGCGATCGAACCATGCCTTCGTGGCACGCCTGGCGCGCGGGGCGCGCGTGCTGGACGTCTTTTCCCATGTCGGCGGCTTCGCGCTGGCCGCTCTGGCCGGCGGGGCGGAAAGCGCGCTGGCCGTCGATGCCTCGGCTGCCGCCCTGGCGCTGGCGGGGCAGGGGGCCGCCGCCTCGGGGTTCGGCGAGCGGCTGGCAACCCGGCAGGGCGACGCCTTCGAGGTGCTGGAGGCGCTGGGGGCGGACGGGGCGCGCTTCGATCTGGTGATCTGCGACCCGCCGGCCTTTGCGCCGGCGAAGCCCGCGCTCGAGGCCGGCCTGCGCGCCTATGAGCGGATCGCGCGGCTGGCCGCGCCCCTGGTCGCGCCGGGGGGGTATCTGGTCCTGTGTTCCTGCTCGCATGCCGCCGATCTTCAGGCCTTCCGCAATGCCAGTGCCAGGGGCATCGGGCGGGGCGGCCGGCGGGGGCAGATCATCCATACCGGCTTTGCCGGGCCGGACCATCCGGTCCTGCCGCAACTGGCGGAAAGCTCATACCTCAAGACGCTGGTCTTCCGGCTGGACGGCTGATGAAGGCGGTGCTCGACGCCTGTGTCCTCTATCCGACGGTGCTTCGCGAGATATTGCAGGGCGCGGGCGAGGCGGGGCTGTTCCAGCCGGTCTTTTCCGAGCGGATCCTGCGCGAGTGGGTGCTGGCCACGGCGAAGCTCGGGCCCGAGGCACCGCTCATCGCGGCCGGAGAGGCGGCGGCCTTCCGTGCGGCCTTCCCGCGCGGGCTGGTCCGCGACCATCCCGAGATCGAGGCGCGGCTGGTCCTGCCCGATGCCGATGACCGGCATGTGCTGGCCAGCGCCATTGCCAGCGGGGCCGATGCGATCGTCACCTTCAACGCGCAGGACTTTCCCGGCCATGTTCTGGCTGCCGAAGGGATCGCCCGCCGCGACCCGGACGGCTTCCTGTGGGAATTGCAGTCCCGCCACCCCGAGGCGATGGCGGCCATCGTCGAGGCGGTGCGCGCGAAGGCCGCGGCGATCTCGGGCCAGGCGGTCGGGCTGAAGGCGCTCTTGAAACGCGCGCGCCTTTTCCGGCTGGCCAGGGCGCTGGCTGCCTAGGCGCGGCGCGCGGCGGCCATTTTCCGGGCCAGGCGCAGGGCCGCGATCAGGCTGGAGGGATCGGCACGGCCCTGTCCGGCGATGTCATAGGCGGTGCCATGGTCGGGCGAGGTGCGCACGAAGGGCAGGCCCAGCGTCACGTTCACCCCGCCGGCAAAGTCGATGGTCTTGATCGGGATCAGCGCCTGGTCGTGATAGGCGCAGACGGCCACGTCATAGCCGGCACGGGCGGCGGCGTGAAACATCGTATCGGCCGGCCATGGCCCGGTCACGGCAAGCCCCTCGGCCGCCAGGCGCGCAACCAGCGGACGGATCATCCGCTCTTCCTCCCGGCCCATCGCCCCGCCCTCGCCGGCATGGGGGTTGAGGCCCGCCACCGCGATGCGCGGCCGTGTCAGTCCGAAATCGCGCACGAGCCCGGCATGGGTGATGCGGATCGTTTCCTCCAGAAGCGTTTCGGTCAGCGCACCCGGCACTTCGGACAGCGGAATGTGGATCGTCGCGGGCACCACCCGCAGGCCGGGGCAGGCGAGCATCATCACCACCCGGTCCACGCCGGCCAGATGCGCGAGAAACTCGGTATGGCCCGGAAAGGCGAAGCCGGCCCCGTCCTTCAGGGCCTTCTTGTTGATCGGCGCGGTGCAGATCGCCGCGGCCCTGCCGGCCGAGACCAGACGCACGGCGCGCTCGATGGCGGCAATCACGCCGGCGGCATTGGCCGGATCGGGGCTGCCCGGACGGGCCTCGGCGGCAAAGTCATGGGGCAGGACCGCAAGCGGGCCTTCGCCCGGCTCCTCGCCTTCGCCGATCGGGCGCCAGGCGGTGCCGGGCGGCAGATGCCGGGGATCGCCGACCCAGACAAACCGTTCGCCGGCGGCCCAAGCCTTTGCCGCGATCTCGGGGCCGATGCCGGCCGGATCGCCGCAGGTCAGAAGGACGGCGTCGCTCACGGCTCGCGGATGATCGCGGCCGAGCGCAGTTCTTCCATGTAGCCCTCGGCCAGGCCTTCGAGCTTCTGGTTGATGACCTGCTCGCGGATCTGGTCGCGGGTTGGCGGCGGTTCCACCACCTGC
>JBKBRG010000344.1:1160-3529 GCA_046292325.1 Tabrizicola sp. | reverse complement strand
GCGATCGCCGACACGGTCGAGGAGGACATCCCGCCTGCGCCCCCGTCGGCCGCGATGGTGGCCTTCGCCAGCCGGCGCGCCGCGGCGGGCGAGGCTGCGGCCCGTCCGGTCGATGGCGTCGCCCGCCCCGCCGTCGCGGCCAAGGCGGCGGCTGCCCGGCCGGCCCCCGCGAAGGGCTACCCCGGCCTGGTCACCGCTCCTTCGATCCCCGGCACCCGAGCCAAGGTCAAGGTCAAGGGTGGCGACATCCCGCGTCCCTCGCTTGGGCCGACCACGGTGAAATCGCCGGCCCGCCCCGGCGGCACCTTCGGCGCGGCGGTCCCGGCCAGGCGGCGCAGCGGGACCGTGTTCATGGTCATGGTCGGGCTGCTGCTGCTGTTCCTCGCGCTGGTGGCCGCCTGGGCCTCCTATTTCATCGGCTCGCGCGATGCGGCGCCGCAGGCTGCGGCCACCGAAACCGTGCCGGACGCCAGCGACGAAATGCTGGCAGACATGCAGGATCCCGAAGGCCTGACCGAACCGCTGCCCGAAGCCGCCGAGCTCGCCGGGTCGGCCGACCTCGACGCGCTGGCCACCGAGAGCCTGGCAGCCGATGCCGGGGGGGAACCCGCGCCGGTCGCCGATCCCGAGGCGATCGGAACCGATGTGCCGGTTGACGCAACGGCTGTCGCGGCCGAAGTCGTCGAGCCCGAGCCCGCTTCGGATCCCGCTGCCGAGGCCCGCGCCACGCCGCCCGTCCAGCCGGCGCCCGAGCCCGCACCCGATACCGCCGTGACCACCGAGGTCGCCGCCGCGCCGGCTCCGGTCGAGGATCAGGACGAGATCTTCCTGTCGGCGATGGATGCACCTCCCCCCGTGCTGGACGCGCTCGCCCTGCCGCCGCTGGCCGATCCCCGCGACAGCCTGCCCGACCCGGTGATGCCGCCGCCCGCGCCGGGAACGGTCTACCAGTTCGATGCCGCCGGCCTGCTGAAGCCCACGCCCGAGGGCATACTCAGTCCCGACGGGGTGTTCCTGATCGCGGGCAAGCCGCCGCTGGTGCCGCCGCCCCGCAGCGAAGCCGCCTCGGCCGCCGCTCGGGCGGCCGCCGCCGTTTCGGCCCCCCCGGCAGAACCAGGAGCCGAGACCTCCGATGCCGCGGATGCCTCGCTGGTGACCGGCGGCGAAACCGCGGGGCCCGAGGTGACGGTCCCGTCCGACCCCGAGATGGCCGGGTTCCGCCCGCGCCCGCGCCCCGAGGGCCTGACCTCTGAACCTGCCGCACCGGACGATGACGCCTCGCTCGGCTCTGCCGCCGTCACCCGGTTCGCCGCCCTGCGCCCCTTGCCGCGCCCGGCCAGCGTGACCGCTGCCGCCGCCGCCGTCCTGCCGGCAAGCGCCGCCCCCGCCGATCTTGGTGCCCAGGGCGCCTCGCTGACCGCGCAGGCCGAGGCGAAGCTGGCCGAGGCCGCCGCGCTCGAGGCGCAGAACCCCTCGATCGTCGCCATCTCGATGCGGCCCGCCGTCCGGCCGCAGGACATGAGCCGTGCCGTCGAGGCCGCCGTGGCCGCCGCGGTGCGCGAACCCGCGCCCACCGCGCCGAAGGAAGAGGTCATCGAAGTCGCCGCCGCTGCCCCTGCCCCGGCCGCGGCAAAGCCCGAGGAGATCGACGAGCTTGACGAACCCGAGGTCGCCAAGGCCGCCCCCTCGATCCCGACCAAGGCCAGCGTGGCCAAGCAGGCGACCTTCGTGAACGCGATCAACCTTTCCAGGATCAACCTGATCGGCACCTATGGCACCGATTCCCGCCGCTATGCGCTGATCCGGCAATCGAACGGCAAGTACAAGAAGGTCAAGGTCGGCGACAAGGTTGACGGCGGCACGGTCAAGGCGATCACCGAGACCGAGGTGCGCTACCAGAAGGGCGGGCGCCTGATCAGCCTGAAGATGCCGAAGGCGTAGGCCGGTCCGCGCCGGACGGGTTCAGCGCGGCTTCTGCGTTGGCCATGTTGCCCAAGGACGCTGACGGATCGGCAAGCCAGCCTCGGGCATGGCTCGTCGATGGCTTCGTCACGGCCTTCGGCACGCCTGACCGCGGCAAGGAGCCGCGGCGATAAGACGTCGTCGCTGGCGCGTTACCCGTCAGCCGGCGGCGACCCCGGCTTCGGCAAAGGTCGCCATGCCGGAATGGCAGGCGACCGCCCCCTGCACCACCCCGATCGCCAGCGCCGCGCCCGAGCCCTCGCCCAGCCGCAGGCCCAGGGACAAAAGGGGATCCTTCCCCAGCTTCTCCAGCAGGCGCGCATGCGCGCCCTCGGCGCTCTGGTGCCCGGCGACGCAATGGTCCAGCGCGCCCGGTGCCGCCTTGTCCAGCACCGCCGCCGCCGCGC
>JBKBRG010000344.1:0-1150 GCA_046292325.1 Tabrizicola sp. | reverse complement strand
CGCGCAGGCGATGAACCCGTCCAGGATCACCGGCACCCGCGCCCGGCGTGCGCCCAGGATCGCCCCCGCCATCGCCGCGATCTCGCGCCCGCCAAGGCAGCGCAGCACCTCCAGCGGATCGGACAGGAAGGCCGCATGCCGCTCTAGCCCGGCGGCGACGGCGGCCTCCTTCCGGCGCAGCCCCTCGTCGTCGATGCCGGTCCCCCGCCCGGCCCAGCCGGTGCCGCCGTAAAGCGCGGTGGCGATGGCGGCGGCCGCGGTGGTGTTGCCGATCCCCATCTCACCGGCCACGAACAGGTCGGCCTCCGGGTCCACCGCCCCGTATCCCTGACGCAGGGCAGAGACGACCTCGGCCTCGGTCATCGCCGGAGCTTCGGTGAAATCCGCCGTCGGACGGTCAAGTTCCAGCGCATGCACGTCGAGCTTTGCCCCGAAGGTGCGGGCCAGCTGGTTGATCGCCGCCCCGCCATGGGCGAAATTCGCCACCATCTGCGCCGTGACCTCGGCCGGGAAGGCCGAGACGCCCTTGGCCGTCACCCCGTGATTTCCGGCAAAGATCACGATCTGCGGCTTGTCCGCGCGCGGGCGGTCGGTTCCCTGCCAGCCCGCCATCCAGATCGCCAGCCGTTCCAGCCGACCCAGCGCGCCGGGCGGCTTGGTCAGCTGGCCGTTGCGCGCCTCGGCCGCCGCAATCGCGGCCGTGTCGGGGACCGGAAGCTGGCGCAGGACGGCACGGACATCGGCAAGGGTCTGGAACGGCATCGTCTTCTCCGGATTGCACATCGTCGCGTCCGGGGCTACCCCATGGCCGAAACGAACGCCAGCCGGGACAAGCCGCTTTGCCCCCAATCCGCGACATCGCCCTGAGGCTGCCCTCCGACCTGCTGTCGGCCTTCGCGCTGCTCACCCGCCTGCCGCTGCCCGACCACCAGGGGACCGGAGCCGCCTCGGCCTGGGCCTGGCCACTGGTCGGCGCCGCGCTCGGGGCGATGGGGGCGGCCCTTGCCTCCGGCGTCCTCTGGCTTGGCGTGACGCCGGGCGTGGCGGCGGCGCTGGTGCTGGCGGCGGGCGCCATGCTGACCGGGGCCCTGCACGAGGACGGGCTGTCGGACACGGCGGACGGGTTGTTCGGCGGCTGGACGCGCGCGCG
>JBKBRG010000343.1:0-3532 GCA_046292325.1 Tabrizicola sp. | reverse complement strand
CCTTGAAACGCTCGCCCGCCTGACCGACAATCCCACCGTCAGGCTGCCCGCCGTGGCCGCCTGATCATACCCTGACCTCTCAGAGGGTCGGCGCTCCTACACCACGTCCCGGGACACTATCTATGTCCCTCTACTCTGCCGCCTGCAAGGCTCTCACGCAACTGCTATCTCGATCCTTCGGCAAACGAAAATCTCGCAGGTGTCGTGCGACAATGGACCCTTCGACCGTGTTTGGCGCATCGAAAACATGGGCATAAGGGTCACAGGAAATCGTTCTGACTGCGAGCCAAAATGACGCCTGCCAGATTGGTATAGCGGGCTAGGCTATCGGTCACATCTTCCACGGCGGTGAAACCGTGTCGAAAGCTGCGCAATGCCTGCCAAAGTCCAAGGACAAATACTGGGCTCAGGACTCGTTCATGCTTCATAGCCAGAACATGAGGTTGCGGCGAGGGCTACAGCGGAGAGGAATACCTTTGGCCCCCCTTTTTCGACCGCAGGCTGGTCGCCGTGCGGTGCGCTTTGAGACAGGCCGCGTCAATCATCACCGTCTTAGGGGTGGCAGCCTCGGCGGCCAGCCCGTCCATGATCCGGGCGAAGACCCTCTTGTCGCTCCGCTGCTTCCAGAGATTGTAGAGGGTCTTTGGCGGACGATCGTCCTTGGGTGCGTCACGCCACCGCAAGCCATTGCGATTGATGAAGATTATGCTGCTCAAGACCCTTCGGTCATCGACGCGCGGCTTGCCATGGTTCTTGGGAAAGAAGGGCTCGAGCCAAGCCATATGCGCCTCAGTCAACCAGAAAAGGTTGCACATTCTTCATTCTCCTTGCGGAGGCTGAATCACGCCGCGAGCAGATGCTAAGTGGGCCCTGACCCTAGCGCGACGTTGCGTCAGGCAAGCTCGGGCAGGAAGGCAGAGCAGGCGAGTTCCAGCCCCTCGGCATAGATCACCTCGTCCTCGTCGAAGCGCAGCGTGAAGAGACGGACGTTGCGGTGGGTCTCGAGGCAGACGAATTCGCCGTCCGCAAGCCGTGCGGCGGGGATCGCGGCGAAGGGCTGGCCATAGAGCGCCCTGGCCCGCCAGTCGCGGATCAGCACCGGCTGACCGGGTGAGAGGAGAAGGTCCTGGTCGGGCCGGTCATGGCCCATGGTCGAGGCCTTGATGCGCACCAGATCCACCTGCTTGCGCGCCACGACCGAGACCGAGGTCAGCCGCCGCGCCCCGGCCCGCGTGACGATGCGGTCGCCGGGCGTCAGGAATTCGACCGGGATCAGCCCGTCCAGCGTGCGCACCATGGTTCCCGCCAGCATGCCCTGCGCCGGGGGAGTTCCTGCCCCGCCTGCGGATCGAGAGAATGGTGCGTCGGCGTCCAAGATGCGGCCTTCCCAAAGCTGATGAAGCATCAGTCGCAGGGCTTTGTGGTCCGCTTTCGATCCTCCTTCGGTGATTTCTGGGCAGATGTGGCCTGATCCCGCTGCGGTTGTGGCGCAATTGGGGCGTTTCGCCCTCGCGCCCGGGACAGGGCTTTGCTAGAAGGGCGCGGCGTGCGGGTGTGGCGGAACTGGCAGACGCACCGGATTTAGGTTCCGGCGCCGCAAGGCGTGGGGGTTCAAGTCCCTTCACCCGCACCATTCCACTCGTCCATGGCCGTCCCGCTTCGTGACGCAACGTCACGAACGGCCCGCCAGTTTCAGCTTGATCGGACAGAAAATCAAATTCAAGATTAAATAATGATCGAAAAAATGGATCTGGCATGCCGATCCTGACCGATGATCGACCGGGACCCGAACCGGGATCCAGGCCGGGTCACTTGCCCCTGGCGCTGCAGCTGCTGGCCGTCGTTGCGGGCCTTGCGGCCCTGCCGGCGCTGATCCTGCTGGCTGGCAGGGCCTTCGAGGCGGAAAGCGTCGCGGCGCTCGGTTTCCTGCTTGTGGCCGCGACCCTGCTGTCCTGGTTCCTGTGGAGTGTGAACCGGCTTGGCCGCCGGATCCGGCGCGGAGAGGCGCTTTCCCCGCAAGCCGCCACGGCCCTGTCGCACATCTGTCTGGCCACCCTCGCGCTGGGTGCGCTGCGCAGCCTTGGCGGAGCCTGGTTGGCCGGAAGGCTGGCACTTGATGCGCCAAGGCTTTCCAGCCCGCCCGGCGTGCCGGACCTGATGCTGCTTCTGCTGTGCGGTGTCGTCTGGTGTGCCGCGCGGGCGATGTCCGATGCCGCGATCCTTTCGGACGACCAGGCGCACATCGTCTGACCATGGCCATCATCCTGAACCTCGACGTGATGCTGGCCCGGCGCAAGATGCGCGCCCGCGAACTGGCCCGGGCGGTGGGGCTGACGGAACAGAACATCTCGGTCCTGCGGTCGGGCCGGGCCCGGGGGGTGCGGTTCTCGACGCTCGAGGCGATCTGCCGCGAACTGGACTGCCAGCCCGGAGACCTTCTGGAATACCGGCCCGATCTGCCAGGGCCGGAGGAAACGGGCGATCTGCCGGACTGACCCGGCCCCCGCCAATCATGGAGCGAAAGATGCAGACGACCTTTCTCCCGCCGCGGCGGGTCATGACCGCCTTTTCCCTTGTCATCGGGCTTGCAGCAACGCCGGCACTGGCGCAGGACTGGTATGCCGGTTTCGGCCTCGGGGGATCTGGCGCGCAGAGCGCATTCTCCGGCGGTGTGGGCGAGGCCGAGGCGGAATATGATCCGGGGCTGGCCCTGATCGGCTTTGTCGGACGTGAGGTGGCGCCGCAGACCCGTATCGAGGCACAGCTCTTCCATGGGTCGCTGGATCTGGCGAACATCGACAGGTCGATGGGCGCCCCGGATGGCGGACAGCTGCATTCCGGCGGTCTGTTCCTGAACCTGATCCGGGATTTTCCGACCGGCGGATCCCTCACGCCCTATGCGGGCATCGGCCTCGGAGCGGTGAACCTGCGCTACGACCTCGTGCGCGATCTTGACGGGGGAACGCTGCACCGTGATGCGGTCCGCACGGCGGGGCAGGTCATCCTGGGGGCCTCGGTCCCGGTCAGGGACGACTGGTCGGCCTTCGGCGACCTGCGGGCGGTCTGGGTGGCGGACCTGGACGGCACCACCTCGAACGGCGCGCCGGTGACGGCCGAGACAAGCCTGCAGCTTCTGACGTTCGGGCTGATGCGGCGCTTCTGATCCCGTCTGCGCCTGCGCGGGGATCTGTCCTGCCGCCGTTTCGTCTTGCGGTTGGCGACGTCCCTGCGTATAGGGCGGCGAGACTCCTGTACCGGTCGCCGTTTGCGGCCCAGAATGACGTGGAAGGACGCTAGATGCAGGTCACCGAGACCCTGAAAGAAGGCCTCAAGCGCGGCTACACCATCACGGTGACGGCGGCCGAACTGGACGCGAAGGTCCAGGAAAAGCTGCTGGAGGCCCAGCCCGAGGTCGAGATCAAGGGCTTCCGCAAGGGCAAGGTGCCGCTGGCGATCCTGAAGAAGCAGTTCGGCACCCGCCTTCTCGGCGATGCGATGCAGGACGCCATCGACGCCGCGATGAAGGACCATT
>JBKBRG010000342.1:0-3542 GCA_046292325.1 Tabrizicola sp. | reverse complement strand
CGCTGGCTTGACTGGTTCAACCGATCACGACCACACTCCGCTCTCAACGGCACATCGCCCCTCGCAAGGGTGAACAACCTGATGAGAACTCACACCTAGCGCCATGGGCCGCCCTTGCCTAGGCCGTGACAGGACGCCCGCTTGATCTTGGCCGCGTCTCGGGCCACATCACGGCAAGAGAGACGCCGATGCCCAGCCATTCCGAGACCAAGCGCCTGCCCTACACCGCCCAACAGATGTATGATCTGGTGGCCGATGTCGCCTCTTATCCGAAGTTCCTGCCATGGAATTCGGCCGCCCGCATCCGCTCGCGCCGGCCGATCCCCGGTGGGGGAGAGGTGATGGAGGCCGATCTCGTCATCAGCTTCAAGGTGTTCCGCGAACGCTTCGGCAGCCGGGTGACGCTCTGGCCGGACCAGCGGAAGATCGACACGGAATACATCGACGGTCCCTTCCGCTACATGCGCTCGAACTGGGCCTTCCGCGATGCTCCGGGCGGCTGCGAGGTCGATTTCCACGTCGATTTCGAATTCCGCAACGCGATCCTGCAAGGCATCATCGGCGTGGTGTTCAACGATGCGATGCAGCGCGTCGTGCGCGCCTTCGAACGGCGCGCGGCGGAACTTTACGGGCCGGGCGCGGCCTGACGCGACGGAAATCCCTCGCGCCGGCGTGACTGCCTCGCAATCCAACGGAGGTATCCCGTGCGACGCCTTGCCCTTCTCCTAGCTCTCGTCGTTCTTCCCCTCACCGCTGCCGCCGAGACGGTCCGCCTCGGCGACCGCTGGTATGAGATATATCTGCCCGCCCGCGCCCCGGGGGCGCCGCTGATCCTTGCCCTGCACGGCGGCGGCGGGGATCCCGACCAGTTCGCCAATGCCTCTGGCCTGGCCCGCGCCGCCATGCGACAGGGGTTCGCCGTGGCCTTCCCCGCCGGCAGCGGACGGCGGGGCGAACGGCTGCTGACCTGGAACGGCGGCTACTGCTGCGGCTATGCCGCGCGGCAGGGCATCGACGACATCGGCTTTCTCGAACAGGTGATCGATGACGCGGCCCGGCGCTTCGGCGTGGACGGATCGCGGGTCTATCTCACCGGCATGTCCAACGGCTCGATCATGGCCGAAACCTTCGCCGCGCGGAACCCTTCGCGGGTGCTTGCCGTGGCCGGGGTTGCCGGCACCATGGACACCTCGCGCAACCGGGTGCAGGGCAGGGTGCCCGCGCTTGTCATCCACGGCACCGCCGATCCCATGGTGCCCTACGCGGGCGGACAGGGCGACACCAGCCTGACGCGGACCGACTTTTCCTCGGTCGCCTCGGTGGTCCGGGCCTTCAAGGCGCCCTGGGGCGCGCTGAGCGAATCCAGCCGCCGCATCGACCGCAGGGATGACGGGACGGCGGTCGTCGTCACCGACTACAGCAAGGCCGGGCGCGTCGTGGTGCGGCTGATGACGGTCGAGGGCGGGGCGCATCACTGGCCCGGCGGACGCAAGGCGCGGCTGACCGAGGGCAAGACGCAGGAGATCGACGCCAATACCGAGATCCTGCGCTTCTTCGCGGTGCAACCCTAGGTCAGGCTGCCCGATCCTTTCGGAAGGGCATGGCGCTACTGCAGGGCCCCGGCCAGCAGTTCCAGGGCGTGCCGAGTGGCAGCCGCACGCACCTTCGCCCGGCCGGGCGCGCCGAACTCGACCGTCTCGGCCCGCGTCTCGCGGCCTCGCTGGGCAATGCCGAAACAGACCCGGCCCTCGGGCTTGAACTCCGACCCGCCAGGGCCGGCGATGCCGGTGATCGACACCGCAAGCTCGGCCGCCGATCGGGCCAGCGCGCCCTCGGCCATCTCGCGCGCGACCTCTTCGGAGACCGCGCCATGCGCGGCCAGTGTCTCGGGCCGGACGCCGAGGAGGTCCACCTTCGCCGCGTTGGAATAGGTGACGAAGCCGCGTTCGAACACGTCGGACGAGCCCGGGATGTCGGTCAGCGCCACGGCGACCATGCCGCCCGTGCAGCTTTCCGCCGTGGCGATGCGGATGCCCCAGTAGCGCGCCCGCACCAGAAGCTCTGCCACATCTACCCCAGCCATGGCTCCACCACCCCATGATAGAGGCCCGCCAGACCCATCGCGGCGACCCCCGCGAACAGCCCCGCCCAGAGGTCGTCCAGCATCACTCCCGCCGCATCCCCCCTGCGGTCGGCGCGGCCCACGAGCCAGGGCTTCCAGATGTCGAACAGCCGGAACAGGAGGAACGGCGCAACCCAGCCCGGCCAGGCGGCCAGCAGGTCCACCCCGTGCCGCCAGAGGGGGATGATCGTGAAGCACAGCGCCAGAAGCTGCCCGGCCACCTCGTCAATGACCACTTCGGACGGATCCTTGCCGCCCGCCCGCGCCAGATAGCGCGGCACCGCCCAGAAGCCTGCCAGCGTCGCCAGGACAAAGCCCGCCGGCACCGCCAGCGCCCAGCCCGCCTCATAGGCCGCCACCGCCAGCGCCACGGTGATCGCGCTGGCCCAGGTGCCGCTTGCCGGTTTCAGGTGCCCCGCGCCGAAGAAGGTGGCGACCAGCGCGCTCATGCCCGCACCAGCGTCGCGGTGGCCAGCGCCGCGATCCCCTCTTCCCGGCCGGTGAAGCCCAGGCGTTCGGACGTGGTGGCCTTGACCGAGACGCGGTCCGCCCCGACCCCCATGATCCTGGCAAGTTCCTCTTGCATATCAATGGCATGCGGTCCGATCTTCGGACGCTCGCAGACCAGCGTCACGTCGCAGTTGCCCAGCTCATAGCCCCGCAACCGGGCAAGGCCGATGGCATGGGTCAGGAAGATGCGGCTGGCGGCACCTTTCCACTGCGGGTCCGAGGGCGGAAAGTGCCGGCCGATGTCGCCCTCGGCCAGCGCGCCATAGATCGCGTCGGTCAGCGCATGCATCCCCACATCAGCATCGGAATGGCCGAGAAGCCCCTTGGAGTGCGGCAGCTTCACGCCGCACAGCCAGACATGATCGCCCTCGCAGAAGGCATGCACATCATAGCCGTTGCCAAGCCGGACATCCATTTCGCGCCCCTTCAGGATCGCCTCGGCCCGGGCGAAATCGCCGGGGAAGGTCAGCTTCAGATTGGTTTCCTCGCCTTCGACGATGGCCACGTCAAGCCCCGCGGCACGGGCGACCTCGACATCGTCGAGCGCCCCGCCCGGATGGGCGCGATGGGCCGCCAGGATGGCCGGAAAGCGGAAGGCCTGCGGCGTCTGCGCCCGGTAGAGCCCGGTCCGGTCCTGCGTCCCCGCGACCATCCCGGCCGCGCCGCGCCAGAGCGCATCCGTCACCGCCAGCGCCGGCGCCGCGCCCGCGTGATGCTCCAGCGCGGCGAGCAGCCGGAGGATCAGCGCCCTGCTGACCAGCGGCCGCGCCCCGTCATGGATCAGCACCGCCTCGACCCCCGACCCCTCCAGCGCCTTAAGCCCCGCCTTCACCGAGGCATCCCGTGTCGCCCCGCCGATGACATGGGGCACCCCCAGCGCCTCGGCCCGGGCGCGGTCGTCGGGGTGGAC
>JBKBRG010000341.1:0-3565 GCA_046292325.1 Tabrizicola sp. | reverse complement strand
AACGACCTTTACGGCCATGCGGCCGGCGACCAGGTGCTGATCGAGGTCGCGCGCCGCCTGTCCGCCAACCTGCGCGAGACCGACGTCCTTGCGCGGATCGGCGGCGAGGAATTCCTGGCCATCCTGCCCCGCACCGGCATGCCCGTCGCGCGCGCGATCGCCGAACGGCTGTGCCAGGTGATGGACGACGAGCCGATCCGCATCGATTCGGGCGAGGCATTGCGGGTCACCGTCTCGATCGGCGTCGCCGTCGCCGGCACCGCCGGTCCGCACAGTTTCGGAATCGAGGGGCTGGTGGAGCAGGCCGACCTCGCGCTGCTGGAATCGAAGGGCGCCGGCCGGAACCAGGTGACCTATCGCCTCAGCGCGGCCTGACCGCGAAGGCTCAGGGTTTCGGCAGGCGCCGGATGCCGCGTTCCAGCCGGTCGGCAAATGCCCGGCGTTCCTCGACCGTCATCTCGACAAGGCGCTTCTCGATCAGGCTGCGGCCCAGCTCCAGCCGCTCGGCATTGCGCCTCTCGATCGCGGCCAGCGCCGTCTTCAGGCCCTCGGGGTCGAAGGGATCGGCCCGCAACGCGGCCAGAAGCCCGTTGAATTCGGCCCGGGCCGCCTCGCGCGATGTGCGGAACTCGCCCAGCCGCCCCATGAGGTCGCGGCGCAGCGCCCGGCGGTCCTTGTCGCTCAGCGCCTCGCTGAAGGGGCCGAAGGACAGGTCGCGCGGCATCCCCTTGCGCGGCCCGTCGCCCAGCCAGGCGCCAAGGACCAGCCCCGCGACCGCCAGGTTCAGCGCGACCGATACGGCCAGGGCAACCTTCAGCCAGCGCGAACCGGAGGAGCCGGGCAAGGCGGGCTGGGGCGGCGGGGGTGGAAGCTCGGGGGTCGGGCCTGGTTGGTCGGTCATCGGGGTCAGCCTTCGGTCGTCAGGAAATCGGCATCGGGGAAGAATTCCGCCGTGTCGCCGGTGGATCCGGTCAGATAGTCAAGGGTCGTCGGGCTGAGATAGCCCAGCGCCAGCCCGAAGACCGCGGCCGTGCCCATGCCGGCCAGCGCAGGCCCCCCACCCAGCGCGGCGACAAGCCGGGCCAGCAGACCGGGACGCGCCGGGGCGGGGCCGGGCCGCAGCATGACCGGCGCCGGCTGCAGTGCCAGCGCATCGGCCAGAACCCGCTCCATCAGCGCGTCCGAGGGCCGGAGGGGCGCCGAAGCCGCCGCCGCAAGCAGACGGTCCAGATCATCATCCTGCATGTCCGTCATCCTCATAGCCAAGGGCCTCCTTCCGGCCCGCCAGTGCCGCCGACAGCGCGCGCTTGCCGCGGGCCGTCAGGCTTTCCACCGCCTCGACCCCGATCTCCATGATCGCCGCGATCTCGGGGTTGCTCATGCCCTCGAGGTGCCGCAGCACCACCGCCTGCCGTTGCCGGTCGGGAAGTTCGGCCAGCGCCCTCTCCAGCGCCTGCATCCGCCCGGCGTCCTGCAACCGGCCTTCCGCGTCGGGGGCGGGATCGACCGGCTCGGGCGCATCCTCCAGCGCGGTCTGCTGCCTGCGGCCCCGCGCCCTCTGGCGGTCGATGCACAGGTTGGTGGCGACCCGGTAGGCCCAGGTCGTCACCCTCGTCTCGCCTTGCCGCCACTGCGGCGCGACCTTCCACAGGCGCAGCATGGTCTCCTGCGCCACGTCCTCGGCCTCGGCCCGGTCCCCGGACAGCAGCCGGGACGCATAGGCCAGGACCCGCGGGGTGACGCGCCGGGTGAGCGCCAGTGCCGCATGGCGGTCTCCATTGGCATAGAGCACCATCAGCGCCTCATCCGAGAGCTCACCGCCTGCATCGAAGGCCATCGTCATCCTGCGTCTGGTCTAACCCGGCACCCGTCACGGGGAAAGGCGTCAGTTGTCGTCGCCACCCATCATGTGGCGGCGCCCTTCCCGGCGCTTGCCGACCTTCTCGGCCGCGGCCTGCGCTTCGGCCTTCGAGATCGCGCCGTCGTTGTCGGTGTCGATCCGCGCGAAGTTCGCCACGAGCGGCCCCTCGCGCATCTCTTCGGCCGACAGCGATCCGTTGCCGTCCGCGTCCATGTTCTCGATCATCCGGGTCGCCCGGCGTGCCATCATCTGATTCAGCATCTGCGCCTGAAGTTCCTCGGCGCCAAGCTGCCCGTCGCCGTTGGTGTCGGCGGCGGCGAACTCGGCCGCCCGGTGCGCGGCGATCTCGTCCCGGGTGATCTTGCCGTCCTTGTCGGCGTCGATGGCATCGAACATCTCCACCATCATCTCGCCCCGGCCGCCGGGTCCACCCATGCCGACCATGCCACGATCTGCCAGGGCTGCCGAGGCCGTCACGGCACCGGCAAGGGCCAGAAGGGCGATCGTGGTCTTGTGCGCTGCTTTCATCGTGTCATCTCCTGTCTCGGGGCCGCCTGTCGGCCCCTTCTGCACAATCACACGGCAAGACCCGGCCATTCCGTCGCGGGAAAATGCGACACGCAGACACAGGACCGACCTTTCCCCTGTGAAGCCGATGCGCGGGGCGTTATTGTCCGGCCCATCCGGACGCCCCGCCCGGAAGCCGAGGACCGCTGCCATGACGATGACCGATGCCACCACGTCCGAAGACCGCCCGCTGAGGCCTGCGCTTCTTCGCGGGTGGCGGCGGCGTTGCCCCAGCTGCGGGGCCGGGCCCATGATGCGCGGCTATCTGAAGGTGCGCGACAGCTGCCCGGTCTGCGGCGAGGAACTGTACCACCACCGCGCCGACGATGGCCCGGCCTATCTGACCATCCTGATCGTCGGCCACCTGCTGGCGCCGATCCTTCTGTTCACCTACACCAAGTGGCGGCCCGAGCCTTTGGTGCTGGCGGTCGGTTTCACCATCGGCACGGTAGCCCTGTCGCTCTACCTTCTGCCCCGGCTGAAGGGGGCGCTCGTCGCGCTGCAATGGGCCAACCGCATGCACGGCTTCGGCGCGGCCCCGCATGACTGAGCCGATCCGCCCGGCGGCGACAGTCGTCCTGTGGCGCGACAGCGGCGACGGTCCGCAGGTGCTGATGGGACAGCGCGGCGAAGGTGCGGTGTTCATGCCGTCCAAGTTCGTCTTTCCCGGGGGGCGCGTCGATCCCGAGGATCACCCTTCAGCGGGCCAGGGGTTCCTGTCGCCCGATTGCGTCAGACGGCTGAGCCAGATGGTTCCCGAGGACGCCCCCCCGCCCGGCGCCATTGTCGCGGCCGCGCTGCGCGAACTGACCGAGGAGACCGGCCTGAACCTCGCGGCGATGGAGCGGCCCTCGCTGCGCTTCGTCTTCCGCGCGATCACGCCGCCCGGCCGCAGCCGCCGGTTCGACGCGCGCTTCCTTCTGGCCCACGCCGCAGGGCTGGACAGCGACGGCGAGGATTTCTCGGCCGCCTCGGGCGAGCTGTCTCACCTGCGCTGGCTGCCTCTGCCGCAGGCGCGGGCGCTGGACCTGCCCTTCATCACCGAGGTCGTGCTGGCCGAGGTCGCGGCGCTAGTGGCGGGCGGTGACCAGCCCGGCGTGCCGTTCTTCGACAATTCCGGCGCCACCCCGCGCTTCC
>JBKBRG010000340.1:0-3574 GCA_046292325.1 Tabrizicola sp. | reverse complement strand
GGAGTTCGCGGCGCGGCCCGAGTTCCGGGTCTCGCTGGCCCGGATCGAGGGCGCGTCGCCGGATCTGGCCGAGGCGGTGCGCGCCAAGCTGGCGCTGCCCTTGCCGATGTCGTCCTTCGACATCGACCTGGATGCCGCGCGACAGCGGATCGAGGCGCTGGACGCGGTGCTGCGCGCCGATCTGCGGGTCCGGGCGGGCGGGGTGCTGCAAGTGACGATCACCGAGCGCGTGCCCGTCGCCGTCTGGCGCACGGAGGAGGGGCTGACCCTGGTGGACGAGACCGGCCACCGCGTCGCGGGTCTTCTGTCGCGGGCCGACCGGGCCGACCTGCCGCTGATCGCGGGCAAGGGCGCGGACATCGCCACGCCCGAGGCGCTGGAGCTGTTCGCCGCCGCCGGGCCGCTGACACCGCGCATCCGGGGTCTCGTCCGCATGGGCGAGCGGCGCTGGGACATCGTGCTGGACCGCGATCAGCGCATCCTTCTGCCCGAGACCAACCCGGTTCAGGCGCTGGAGCGGCTGCTGGCGCTGGACCATGCCCAGGACCTGATGAACCGGGACATCCTGACCGTGGACCTGCGGTCGGACCGTCGCCCGACCCTCCGTCTCACCCCCCATGCCCTTGCCGAAATCCGTCGCGCGCAGGGCCTAGAAACCGTGGAGAACGAACTGTGACCGATCTCTATACCTCCCAGCGTGCCATGCGCAACATGCGCCGGGCTGCGATGCAGCGCGGCGTGATCGCCATCCTCGACGTGGGCACCTCGAAGATCGCCTGTCTCATCCTGCGCTTCGACGGGCCGGACCGGCTGCGCGAGCAGGACGGCGTGGGGCCGATGGCGGGGCAGAGCCAGTTCCGGGTGATCGGCGCGGCCACGACCCGCAGCCGAGGGGTGCGATTCGGCGAGATCGCGGTGATGAACGAGACCGAACGCGCCATCCGCACCGCGGTGCAGGCGGCGCAGAAGATGGCGAATGTGCGGGTCGATCACGTCATCGCCTGCTTCTCGGGTGCCGAGCCGCGCAGCTATGGCCTGGCGGGCGAGCTGGACCTGCATGACAGCGTGGTCACCGAACAGGACGTGAGCCGCGTGCTGGCGGCCTGCGAGGTGCCCGACCTCGGCCCCGGCCGCGAGGTGCTGCATGCCCAGCCGGTCAACTTCGCCCTGGACCACCGGTCCGGCCTTGCCGATCCGCGCGGGCAGATCGGGCACCGCCTGGCGGTGGACATGCACCTGCTGTCGGTCGACGGCGACGTGGTGCAGAACCTGCTCTACTGCATCAAGCGCTGCGATCTGGAACTGGCGGGGCTGGCCTCGTCGGCCTATGTCTCGGGCATCTCGAGCCTCGTGGAGGACGAGCAGGAACTGGGCGCGGCCTGCATCGACATGGGCGGCGGCGCGACCGGCATCTCGATCTTCATGAAGAAGCACATGATCTATGCCGACAGCGTGCGGATGGGCGGCGATCATGTGACCTCGGACATCTCGAAGGGATTGCAGATCCCGATGGCCGTGGCCGAGAGGATCAAGACGCGCCATGGCGGCCTCTATGCCACCGGCATGGACGACCGCGAGATGATCGACATCGGCGGCGACAGCGGCGACTGGGAAAAGGACCGGCGCCGGATCAGCCGGACCGAGCTGATCGGCATCATGCGTCCGCGCGTCGAGGAGATCCTGGAGGAAGTCCGCGCCACGCTGGATGCCGCCGGGTTCGACACCTTGCCCAGCCAGCAGATCGTGCTGACCGGCGGTGGCAGCCAGATCCCCGGCCTTGACGGGATCGCGACGCGGATCCTTGGCCAGCGCGTGCGGCTGGGCCGCCCGCTGCGCGTGCAGGGCCTGCCGCAGGCGGCAACCGGTGCGGCCTTTGCCAGTGCCGTGGGCCTCTGCCTCTTTGCGGCGCATCCGCAGGACGAATGGTGGGACTTCGAGATTCCGGCGGAACGCTATCCGGCCAGATCGCTGCGGCGGGCCGTCAAATGGTTCAAGGACAACTGGTGAACACAATATCCACGGCAGAAGGGCGAAATGCCGCTGATATCGGGAGTTTGACCCCCAGATTTCGTGGTTTGGCGCGAGTTTTTGCGTGACCTTTGCCCGTCTTGTGGATAGAATCGAGGATAAGTCGGCCTTCCGCAGGGGAATTGTGCGAGAAAGGCCCGATAAAACAGGCGGCGGACAAACGGACAGGCGAACCCAATGGCACTGAATCTGACAATGACCTCGGAGCGTGAAGAGCTGAAGCCGCGCATCACCGTGTTCGGTGTGGGCGGTGCGGGCGGCAACGCGGTGAACAACATGATCGAGAAGGCGCTGGAAGGCGTCGAATTCGTCGTGGCCAACACCGACGCGCAGGCCTTGCAGCAGAGCCGGGCCGCATCGCGCATCCAGATGGGGGTCAAGGTGACGGAAGGTCTGGGCGCCGGGGCGCGTCCGGCCGTCGGGGCCGCCGCAGCGGAAGAGACGATCGAGGAAATCGTCGATCATCTGGCCGGCGCGCACATGTGCTTCATCACCGCGGGGATGGGGGGCGGAACCGGCACCGGTGCCGCGCCGATCATCGCCCAGGCCGCGCGCGAGCTGGGGGTGCTGACGGTCGGCGTCGTGACAAAGCCTTTCCAGTTCGAGGGCGCCAAGCGGATGCGCCAGGCCGAGGAGGGCATCGAAGCGCTTCAGAAGGTCGTCGATACCCTGATCATCATCCCGAACCAGAACCTGTTCCGGCTGGCGAACGAGCGCACCACCTTCACCGAAGCCTTCGCCATGGCCGATGACGTGCTCTATCAGGGCGTCAAGGGTGTCACCGACCTGATGGTGCGGCCGGGCCTGATCAACCTGGACTTCGCCGACGTGCGCGCGGTGATGGACGAGATGGGCAAGGCGATGATGGGCACGGGCGAGGCGACCGGCGAGGATCGCGCGGTGCAGGCGGCCGAGAAGGCGATCGCCAACCCGCTTCTCGACGAGATCAGCCTGAACGGCGCCAAGGGCGTGCTGATCAACATCACCGGCGGCCATGACCTGACCCTGTTCGAGCTGGACGAGGCCGCGAACATCATCCGCGAGAAGGTGGACCCCGAGGCCAACATCATCGTGGGGTCCACGCTGGACACGGCGATGGAAGGCCGGATCCGCGTCTCGGTGGTGGCGACCGGCATCGACGCCTCGGCCGCGAACAAGGCCGAGACCCCGGTTGCGCGCCGTTCGATGGAACGTCCCCTGACGCCGGCGCCCACCCCCGAGCCGGAGGCGCCGCGCGCGGCCGCCCCGGTCCAGGCGCCGGTCGCCGCGCCGGCGGTGGAGGACCGCAACGTGTTCGAGGAGGACATCGCCTCGGTTGCGGACGCCGCCTTCGATGCGGTGGCCTCGAAGGCCGAGATGGAGGCCGACGAGATGGCGGTCGAGGACGATCTGCCGCCGCCGGCCTATCGGCCGCAGGCCCCGGCGCAACCGACGCTGGTGCGCTCGACCCCGGCCGCGATCGAAGCCGATCCCGGCGCCTTCGTCGCCCCGCGTCCCCGGGTGGCGGGCCAGCCCTCGCCCGAGGCACTTGCCCGCTTGCAGGCCG
>JBKBRG010000339.1:0-3575 GCA_046292325.1 Tabrizicola sp. | reverse complement strand
GCTCGATCGAGCCCCGGTTCGAGACCGACCCGCCCGCCCCGCTCCGCGCCCCTCTCGACCGCATCTTCAGCCGCCGCCTGCCCGCCGCTCCGGGCGCCGAGATCCAGCACCTGCGCGCCTGGCTCGGGTCGGGCAATTCGATGTTCGCCCGCGCCACGCTGACCCTGGCCGATCCCCCCTTCGACCCTGCCTTCGACCGGGGCGGAGAGGATGTCTGGCTCTTTCGCCAGCTGGCCGAGGACCACCGCGTGCCGATGCTCTGGTGCCCCGAGGCGCGGGTCGAGGAGATCGTGCCCGCCTCGCGCGCGTCCCTGGCCTTCCTGCGGGCGCGGCGGTTCAGTGACGGGCAACTGCGCTGCCTTGTCGAAAGCGGCCGCGGCGGCCTGCGCGGCGCGGTCCGCGTGGCTTTCTGGATGGCCGCTGGCGCGGCGCAGCTTCTGGGCCACGGCCTTCTGGCACTGGTGACCCTTCCCCTCTCGCCGGCCCGCTCCACCCGCCACCAGCTTGCCGCCTGGGGCGGCGCGGGCAAGCTGATGTGGTGGCGCCGCCGCCTGAACCGGCAGGACGACTGAATGACCGACACCTCCGACACGCGCCCCGTGGCCTATCTGACCGGCGACTATCCCAAGGTCTCGCATACCTTCATCCTGCGCGAGGTGCAGGCGGTGCGCGCAAGCGGGGTGCCGGTCGTCACCTGCTCGATCCGCCGCCCTCCGGCCGCCGAGTTCAAGGGCCGCGAGGAACAGGAGGCCCGCGCCGAAACCTTCTACGTCATCGCCGCCGCGAAGAACCCGCTGCGGCTCTTGCGCGCCCATGCCGCGGCCTTCCTCCGCTCTCCCGGAGGCTGGTTCTCGACGCTGGCCCTGGCGATCCGCATGCGCTCGCCCGGGGTGAAGGCGTTCCTCTGGCAGATCTTCTACTTCCTCGAGGCCGGCGTCCTGGCCGAACATCTGCGCCGGATCCAGGCGCGCCACCTGCACAACCATTTCGGCAATTCCAGCTGTTCGGTGGCGGTCCTGGCCGCGAAACTGGCCGGCATCCCCTTCAGCTTCACCGAACACGGGCCCGCGATCTTCTTCGAGGTGGACCGCTGGGCGCTGCCGGAAAAGATCGCCCGCGCGCAGTTCGTGGTGGCGATCACCCACTTCTGCCGGTCGCAACTGATGCTGTTCGCGGACCCGTCGCACTGGGGCAAGATCGCCATCGTCCATTGCGGCGTCGATCCCGCCCTGTATCGCCGCAGCGTGCCTGCCTTCGGCAAGCGGGTGGCCTTCGTCGGCCGGCTCGACCCGGTGAAGGGCGCGCTTCTCCTCATCGAGGCGATGGCGAAGGTGCTGAAGGCCCATCCCGACGCCACGCTGACCCTTGCCGGCGACGGCCCCGCGCGAGCCCCGGCCGAGGCGCGGGCGGCGGAGCTGGGCATCGCGGGCTCGGTGCGCTTTGCCGGTTTCATGACCCAGCCGCAGGTGGCCGAGCTTCTGTCCACCTCGGACATGCTGGTCCTGCCCTCCTTCGCCGAGGGGCTGCCGGTCGTCTACATGGAGGCGCTGGCCAGCCGCATCCCGGTCGTCGCAAGCCGCGTCGCGGGGGTGCCGGAACTGGTGCAGGACGGCGTGACCGGCTTCACCGTGCCGCCGGGTGACGTGGACACGCTCGCCGACCGGATGATGCGGCTGATGGCCGACCCCGAACTCGCCGCGCGGATGGGAGAGGCCGGGCGGCTGGCGGTGGAACGGGAACATGACATCGCCCGCGAAGGCGCCTGGCTGGCGGACCTCTTCCGCCAGGGCGGCCCGGACGGCCGCCTCAGGCCCTGAGCGATGCCCGCGCCGCTACTTGTATTCGATCAGCCGCGACCGGCGCTGCCGCAGCCGGTTCAGCCAGTATTGCAACACGCCCTGCGCCTCGGGGATCTTGGCCAGCGTCATGAACACGGCCCGCTCCAGCCCGTGCCGCCGCGCCAGCCGCAGCACCTGAAGCGGGTAGAGCGCCAGAAGCAGCAGCGCCCAGGGCGTCACCAGCGCCCCGGCCAGGGCGAGGGCGGGCAGCACCGCGCCCCAGAGGATGGCCCGGCGCGTTTCGGCCACCCAGTGCCGTTCCGGCGGCGCTCCGTGCAGCGCCGCGCCTTCGGCGAAGGCATGGCCGCCGCGCCGGGTGCGCTTCCACCATTGGCCGAATCGGGTCATTGCCGCGTCGTGCAGCGTCATCTCCTCGTCGATCCGCCAGACCTGCCAGCCCGCGGCGCGCAGACGGACGCAAAGTTCCGGCTCCTCGCCTGCGATCAGGCCGGGGTCATAGCCGCCCACCGCCCGCACCGCCGCCGTGCGCATCAGCGCGTCGCCCCCGCAAGCCTTGGCCTGACCGACGGGTGTGTCCCATTCCGCATCGCACAGCCGGTTCCAGACCGAGACCTCGGGCCGGATCTCGCGCCGCCTACCGCAGACGACGCCCACCTCGGGACGCGCCTCCAGAAAGGCGCGGGCAGCGGGCAGCCAGCCCGGCTGCAGCACGCAGTCGCCATCGACGAACTGCACGAATTCGGAAGCGCCAAGCTCCATCAGCCGCGAAAGACCCGCGTTGCGGGCGCGGGCAGCGGTGAAGGGCACCGTCATGTCCAGCGCGACGACCTCGGCCCCTGCCGCCCGTGCCACGGCCACGCTGCCGTCGGTGGACCCGGAATCGACATAGACCAGCGGGCGGACCCAGGACGGAAACGAGGCAAGGCAGGCCACCAGCCTTGCCCCTTCGTTGCGCCCGATGATCACGGCCCCGACGCCGCTTGCGGTGGACGGCATGTCGATCACCCGGAACGCTGGAAGCCTCGGTCGGTCATGCCGCCACAAACCACAAAAGTTGCGGCCTTCCAAGGGGCGCGGACCGCCTGGCACCGGCGCGCGCGGGGCGCAGGGCACACCAGCAGCCATTTTCCTTGGCCATCAGACCGGATAGAACAGTGCCATTCAGCGCGCGTGGGCAGGTCCTGATGCCGAACGTCTTTGCCTATCTGGTCCTGTTCGCCTCGCCCCTGGCCGCGGTCGTGCTGTTTCGCGCGCTGACCCTCGAACGTGCCCTGGCCTGGACGATCATCGGCGGCCACCTGCTGCTGCCCTCGGAAACCGTTGTAAAGTTTCCGATGATCCCCGCAATCGACAAGCAGCTGATTCCGGCGATGACGGCCCTGATGCTGTGCCTGCTGATGGCCCCAAGGCAGGCCCCGTCCCGGGAAACCCCGGCCCGTATCGGTCGGCATATCCTGATCGGGCTGCTGCTTCTGGTGATCGTGACGCCGGTCCTGACCGTGTTGTCCAATACAGAGCCGATCATCGACGGCCGCACCTTCCTGCCCGGCCTCAGGCTCTACGACGCCTGGGGGCTGATCTCGCAGATCCTCGTTGCGCTGGTGCCGTTCTGGCTTGGCCTGCGCTACCTGAATTCCCCGACGGGGCACCGTGCGCTGCTCGAGGCCTTTGCCATCGGCGGGCTGGTCTACACCATCCCTGCCCTGATCGAGGTGCGCCTGTCGCCCCAGCTGCACACCTGGGTCTACGGCTTCTTTCCCTCCGATTTCGTGCAGC
>JBKBRG010000338.1:0-3585 GCA_046292325.1 Tabrizicola sp. | reverse complement strand
GTAGATCCGGTTGACCTGCTTGCCGGCGGGGCCGGTCTGCACGGTGACGAGGGTGCGCCCCAGCATCTGGCGGGCGAATTCGGCGGCCTCGCCGACCGAACGGGCGAGGCGCACGCCCCCCTTCTCGCCGGCCTCGGGCTCCTTGAAATGGCCCTTGCCGCGGCCGCCGGCGTGGATCTGCGCCTTGACCACCCAGAGCGGACCGTCAAGCTCGCCGGCGGCGGTCTTGGCATCCTCGGCCTTCAGGACCACGCGGCCGTCACTGACCGGGATGCCATAGCTGCGCAGAAGCTCTTTCGCCTGGTATTCGTGGATGTTCATGGGGCGCCCCTTCACGGCCGGGATTGGTCAGGCGTCTTCTGGCATGGGTTGGCGGTCTGGCCAAACGGCAAATGCCTGTATTGCCGGCAAATTGCCGAGAAAATGAACGATGTGATCACGGTTTTCAAATGTGTGATCACATGGCCGAAAAGTGTGATCACATGGTGGCGATAACGCCAGGGCGGGCTGCGAATCATCCCTGGCGTGGCCAGATTGACAAGGGCTTGCCGGGTTGCGAAGGCTTGCCGGACCATGAAGGAGAGCATCATGCCGCGCCCAAGCGCCAACGACATCACCCAGGACCGCCTGCCCAGGATCAGCCACGGGCGCGGGGTCTACCTGTGGGATGTCGAGGGGAAGCAATACATCGACGGCTCGGGCGGGCCGGCGGTGTTCTCGATCGGGCACGGCGACCCCCGGGTCAACGCCGCGGTGGCCGGGCAGATGGAGAAGGTGGCCTACGGCTACCGCTATCTCTTCACCACCGACCCGCTGGAGGAGATGACCGAGATCATCCGCAAGGCCACCGGGCTGGCCGACATGGTCTATACGACCTCGGGGTCCGAGGCCGTGGAAAGTGCCGTCAAGATCGCGCTGCAATACCACTACGACAAGGGCGACCCGAAGCGCGTGAAGTTCATCGCGCGCAAGCGGTCCTGGCATGGCAACACGCTGATGGCGACCGCGCTGTCGGGGTTCGAGGAGCGGCAGCGCGCCTTTGCCGGGGCCCTGCCCGCGGTCGGCCGGGTGAGTGCCGCCAATGCCTATCGCCCGCCCGAGGGCGTCAGCCGCGAGGGGCTGGTGGCGCATCTGGCTGCCGAGCTGGAGGCGGAAATCCTGCGTCTTGGCCCCGAGACTGTCGCGGCCTTCATCTTCGAGCCGGTGGTGGGCGCGGCCGGCGGCGCCCTTCCGGCGCCGGAAGGCTATGCAAGGGCCGTGGCCGAGGTCTGCCGCCGGCATGGCGTTCTGGTCATCTGCGACGAGGTGATGTGCGGGTCGGGCCGGACCGGGGTCTGGCGCGCCTCCGAAGAGGACGGGATCACCGCCGACATCATCACCGTGGCCAAGTCGCTGTCGGGCGGCTACCTGCCGCTGGGGGCGGCAGTCTATACGAAGGACATTGCCGAGGTGATGGCGGCGGGCCATGGCGGGCCGCTGACGGGGCACACCTATACCGGGCACACGTCCTGCCTTGCGGCGGGTGTGGCGGTGCAGAAGATCGTGCGGGAGGAAGGGCTTCTGGCCCGCATCCGCGACAAGGGGCCGCGCTGGCAGGCCGACTTGCGGGCGCGGATGGCGCATCTGCCGCAGGTCGGCGACGTGCGGGGGCGCGGCTATTTCATCGGCGTCGAGATCGTGGCGGATCCCGAGACCAGGGCTCCGTTCGATGCCGCGCTGGGCGTCAACGGCCGGATCCGCGCCGAGGGACTGCGGCGCGGGCTGATCTGCTATCCGTCGGGCGGCAACGTGGACGGCACGGCGGGGGACACGGTGATCCTCGCGCCGCCGTTCAACGCCACCGATGCCGAACTGGACGAGATCGCCGACAAGCTGGTGGCGACGCTGGAGACGGTAATCGCGGGCCTGCCCGGCTGAAGCGGGTCAGTTCAGGAAGACCGCAAACAGCATCGCGTCGCCCTGGATGAAATCCTCGAAGTCGCGCCAGGACTGCAACGACATCAGCGGACCCTTCTCGGCATAGGGCAGCAGGCCCTCGCCCTGGATGAAGGTGACAAGGTCGATGGCCGGCGGGTCCTCGAAAGCCTTTCTCAGGTTGATCCCGGCCTCGGCCCCGAAGCGCCAGTGCGGGATCAGCACCTCGCCCCTGAGCAGTTTCTCGGCGTCGGCCAGCACCGCCTGCCAGCGCTCGCCGGTGCCCGGAGGCATCGTGAGGCCAAGTCCCGAGGTCTGGCGGTCGTTCGGCACCCATTCGCCGGTGTCGTCGGTTTCCATCGCGACGAGCGACCAGAAGCGGCGGTTCTCCTCGATCATCGACAGGAAATGACCATGGGCATCCAGCGCAAGGTCCTTGTCGGGCCTGTTCGACAGGGCGTGCAGGACCATCGCCGCCCGGTCGACCTGACGGCCGAACATCATGTCCATCGCATTGCGGGGCGGGGTGCTGCCCCAGAGCGCATGGATCCGCTTCGACGAATCGATCACCCGCTGGATGGCGGGCTCGGGGTCATAGGCCAGCGCGGTCGCGGCGAAGCCGGACAGGAAGTGGGTGTAGGCCGAAAGCCATGCGGCGTCGGCGGCGTCGAAGGTGATGACCGGATCCTCGACCCGGACGCCAGAGCCGCGCCCGCCGCCCAGCGCCATGCCGGCGACCTCGGCGAGGCTTTCTCCCGGGTCGCGGGCGCCGTTGGCGTTGATGTCGAACCAGAGGTCGCCGATGCGCACCGGCAGCGAAAAGTCCCTGTCGCCAAGCTGCGCCAGGGCCGCGCGGGCGGCGTCCATCTCGGCGTCGAGGTTGCGGATCAGCGCGGTGAAATCGGCAGCCTGGAACGGGATGGCGTCGGGGTTCTCGGGGATCGGCAGGCGCAGGATCGGCAGTTCGGACCAGTCGGCCCTTACTCCGGTCTTCCAGCGCAGTTGCAGGGCCTGTTCGATGCCGCCGAGGAAATGGAGACCGGCCAGCGCGAAAAGTTCCTCGCCGCTGGGGGAGGAGAGGGCGGCGAGGCGGGTTTCGGTGGCGGCAAGGCCCGTTCTGGCGATTTCCTGCGAGATCGTCTCGGCGGCGGCGGGCGTGGCGAGGAGAAGGGCGAGGGCGAGTGCGCGCATGTTGGCCTCCGGTTTCCGGGCAAGTGTGGGCGGGCCTGCCGCGCGGCGCAAGGTGGGGAAAGCCGTCAGGTCGCGGACCACAGCACCTGCCCGCGCGGCAGGACCGTCGGGAGCCGGGTGGGGGTGAAGCCCGCGGCGGCGATGGTCGCGGCGACCCGGGCCGCCGGGACGCCGGGGACGCCGCTCAGGAGCACTCCCCGCCCGCCCCAGTTGCTCTGGAGGAAAGTAGCGGCCAGTTGCGGCGCCATCCGTCCGGCCACCTCGCTCATCGTCCGCAGCACCGGGAGCGTGCCGTCGTCTTCCTCAATGGTCTCGTAGGCGATGGCGGCGACCCTTCTCTCCAGCATCATCTGCACCGTTTCCCGGCGGGCCGCCGCCAGGTGGAGAAAGCCGCAGATAATCTGCCCCTCGTGGGTCCATTCCAGTTCCTCGCGGGTGGGGCGGACCGCTTTGAGCACCATATCGGCGCGCCGGTAGACC
>JBKBRG010000337.1:0-3590 GCA_046292325.1 Tabrizicola sp. | reverse complement strand
CCGCAAGCCTCGCCGCCAGCGAGCCCGCGCTGCGATGCGTGCCAACCGCCTTTTCCAGCCGCGAAAGGAAGGCCGCCCGGACATCCCGGTCGCCGCCGCCGGCCTGGGCAATCCGGCGCTCGCCCAGGAGATGGCGGTCGACCTCCCGGCTGACACCCGTCACCTGCACGCCCTGCCCGGTCCCCGCCAGAACAGCCGCCGACAGACCGACCTGCCGCCGCCCATAACCGGGCGTGGTGGCATTGGCCACGTTCGACGACAGGATCTCGGCCTGGCGCGACGTGGCCGACAGGCCCGACAGGGCTCCGGCGAGGGCAGAGGTCACGCTCATCGCCTATCACCGCTTGATGTTGGTGGTTTCCTGCAACATCTCGTCCACCGTCTGGATTACCTTGGCGTTCGAGGAATAGGCGCGCTGGGTCTGGATCAGGCTGGTCAGTTCCGCCGCGACATCGGTCTTCGACCCCTCTCGCGAATAGCCCTGGATCGACCCGGTCGGGCCGGAGCCCGCGTCCCAGAGGAAGAACGACCCCGATTCGGGCGAGACCTGGTAGGTCTGGTTCGACAGCGACAGAAGCCCGTTGGGGTTCGGCACGTCGACCAGCGGGATCTGGTAGAGCCTGCGGGTGAAGCCGGTGTCGTAGGTGGCATTGACATAGCCCTTCTCGTCCACCTCGACCGTGGTCAGGTTGCCGACCGGAGAGCCGTTCTTGCTGATCGACACCGGGGCGAAATTGTCCGACAGCTGGGTCAGCCCGTTCGGATCGCCCAGTCGACCGATGCCCACGGTCATCGGCCCGCCCGCCACGGTCAACGCAAGCGTGCCATCGACCGGATTGTAGGCGCCGCCCGACACCACCGTGACCGAGGCCAGCGTGCCGCCCGCCCCTCGCGAATCGTCGAAGGTCAGCCCGTATTCCCCGATCAGCGCCCCGCCAGAGGCACTGTCGCGGATCTGCATCGTCCACTGGTTCGAAGATCCGGTGGCCGGAACGACCGGGATGAAGGTGACTTCCAGCGCCTCGGAGGTGCCGAGGTTGCCGAAATACTCCACCGACAGGGGCGGCGGCACCGCGGTCGAGCCGGCGACGGTATAGGTCGCCGGCAGGTTAACCCCGAGGTTCATCGTCGTGGTCGGATCGCCCGCCGTCTGGTTGGTGTTGATCACGATCGGCACCAGGCCGGAAATGGTGTCGCGCGGGTTGGACGGGATGGTGCCGTCGGCATTGGCCGGCCAGCCCAGCAGCACCAGGCCGGAATCGGTCTTCATCACGCCATCCGCATCGGTGCGGAAGCTTCCGGTGCGGGTCATCAGCAGCGGCGTGTCGGACAGGGCATTGCCCAGCGACACCTCGTTGATGACCGGCAACATGCCTCGCCCGGCGATGGCGAGGTCGAGCGGATTGCCGGTTCCGACAAGATCGCCGCGTTCGTTGATCAGCCGCACCGTCGAGGCCCGGACGCCGCCGGCGGAATAGGTGCCCGCGCCCCGCGACGAGGTGATCACCATGCTGGTGAAATCGGTCGAGGCGCGCTTGTAGCCGTAGGTGCCCGAGTTCGCGATGTTGTCCGAGATCGACGCGAGGCGCGTGGCGTTCGCGTTGAGGCCGGCCACGCCCGCGCTGAGCGAAGAGGAAATCGTCATGGAAAGCGCCTTTCTGCTGCTTCGACTCCTGTGCCGGTCAAGGCTGCATCCGGGTGGCTTAACATCGGCCTAACGGATAAAATTCGACGGATTATCGGTCGCGGCGCAGAAGGATGACCTCCACCCGGTTGTTGCGCACCGCGGTCGGGTCCGACACCGCGGGCTTGCGGTCGGCATGCCCCGAGACGCGTTGCATCCGCGCCGGGTCGAGCCCGGCAGTCTCCAGCATCCGCCGCGTTTCCTGCGCCCGCAGGGCCGACAGGGTCCAGACCGGATTGTCGATCAGGGTCACCGGATGCGCGCGCAGGTGCCCGCTGACCGCGATCTCGTTGGTGGTCAGGTTCAGCACATCGGCCAGCAGGTCGGCCAGAGCCTCGATCACCGGGGTAGGTTCGGCCGTTTCGCCCACGAAAAGCGGGGCGTCAGGCAGATCGTAGAGTTCGATCACCAGGCCCTCATCGGTGATGCGCGTGACCACATGGCGCAAGAGCCGCTCCATCGTGTTGCTTTCGCCACCGCGGGCAAGCAGGGCCTTCTCCACATCCTGCAACTCGGACATGGCGCGACCTTCGCCGGCGGCGCCGTTTCCGGCGTCCTCACCCGCCTCGGTCGCGGAAGTCGCGGCATTGCTGCGGTCCATGGCACCCGTTCCGGTATGGGCCATCGTCTCTTCCGCAAAGACGCTGTTGCCGCCAAAGGCCCCGTCTCCGCCGCCCGATATGCGGTTCACCGGGATCGTCGGATTGAAATAGTCCGAAATCCCCTTGCGTTGCTTTTCCGTTGTCGCGTTCAGCAGCCACATCAGGAGGAAGAACGCCATCATGGCGGTCACGAAATCGGCATAGGCCACTTTCCAGGCCCCGCCATGGTGGCCCCCGCCACCCGCAACCTTCTTCCGCTTGATGATGACTGGCGCCGCATTGCCTTGCGCTGCCATCCCACATCACCCAAGTCTTTCACCCGGGACCAGTGCTAGCACGGTCAGGCCTTACACGACCTTAACCGATTGGCTTTTAGAGAGTTTCCACAATCCTGCCGCAGTGGGGGTTCAGGCCATGAGACCGCGCCAGGCCGCAAGCGCCGCCTGCGTGCCGTCGCCCTCGATCACGCCCAGCAGCAGGCTGTCCTCCAGCCGGGCACACAGGATGCCGTGGCCGTCGATCAGCGTCACCCCCAGCATCAGGCAGGCCGGGTCACCCGGAGCAGCCGAAACCAGATCCAGTTGCCGCAGCACCGCTTCGCTTTCGTCGTCGAGGAAGGCTTGCAGATGCGAAACCATGTCCTCGGGCCCGTCGCTCGTGGTCGCTCCGTCGCCGCGCCGGATCAGCCAGGCGATCAGCGGCGGGCCGATGGCAGCGGCGAAATCGTCGATCCCGACGTCTGACCGTCGCACGGCCGGCACCTCCGGGGCCTCGGAGACCTCTGCCGCCTCTTCCGGCACGTCATCGTCCGGCCCGACCACGTTCAGGTCGATCAGCATCAGATCCGCCAGCAACGCGACCGGCAGGCCGACGCTGACCTCGGATCCCTCGCGGCTGACCGGCCCGGTGACGACCCGAAGTTCCTGCCCGGGGGCCGCAAGGGCCTGTAGCAGCTTGATCAGGTCATCCTTGTGCTCGTCCTCAAGCACCTCGGCGCCAAGACAGGCTTCCGCCCCCGGCAGGCCATGGCTGGCCGTCAGGCGCAGCACCCGGCGACCGGCCACGTCCAGCGTCAGCGCGGGACCGGCCAGAGAGCGGAACTCAAGTGACCGGGCCAGCATCGTCTCGTTCGCCTCGCGCAGCAGACGAGCGACCGGATTGCGGTCGCCGGCCTCGGCGATCACGCGCGCGCCGCCGGACATGATGCGAACGGGCGCCTGCAGGCTTTGCAGACGCGCAAGAATCGGAACAGTGCCCTTGTTCAAGGTAATCCGCGGCCCCAGTGACCCGCCCGGTCACCCGTC
>JBKBRG010000336.1:0-3597 GCA_046292325.1 Tabrizicola sp. | reverse complement strand
GCCGGTGCGGCCCATGCCGCACTGCACCACGTCGAAGATGAGAAGCGTGCCGGTCGCGTCGCAGAGGTCGCGCAGGCCCTTCAGGCACTGGTCGGGGACGACACGGATGCCGCCCTCGCCCTGGATCGGCTCGATGATGACGGCGCAGGTCCTGTCGGTGATCGCGGCGCGGATCGCGTCGTGGTCGGCGTCCCCTGCGGGCCATTTCAGATGCACGAAGCCCGGCATCAGCGGCCCGAAACCCTTGACCATCTTCTCGGACCCGGCCGCGGCGATGGCGCCGGTGGAGCGGCCGTGGAAGGCCCCCTCGAAGGCCACGATCTCCACCCGCTCGGGGTGGCCGGCGTCATGGTGGAACTTGCGGGCCATCTTGATCGCCAGTTCCGCCGTCTCGGTGCCCGAGTTGGTGAAGAACACGGTGTCGGCGAAGGTGCGTTCGGTAAGCAGCCGGGCCAGCCGTTCCTGTTCCGGGATCGTGTAGACGTTCGAGACGTGCCAGAGCCTTTGTGCCTGTTCGGTCAGCGTCTCGACCAGCGCGGGATGGGCATGGCCGAGCGCATTGACCGCGATGCCGGAGCCGAGGTCGAGGTATCGCCGGCCGTCCTCGGCGGTCAGCCAGCTGCCCTCGCCCTTCACGAAGGACAGGGGCGCGCGGTTGTAGGTCGGCAGGACGGCAGGGATCATGGGAGGGTCCTCATCTGGAAGCCAATGGGTGCCCGAGGGCGAAGGCCGAGTCAACTTTGGCGGGGCTGGTCGGGGAAGGCAGGCGCACAGAGGCGCCCCGGTGACGGCGGGACGGGCGTCAGACGCGGCAGCGTCGGCGCGAAGCGGGAATATGGCGGGGTCCTGCGGTCATGCCGGCGGGATAGCGGGAACCGGCGCGGGCGTAAAGCGGTTTTCTGCGCACGACCTGACGCCGGTTGCCTGCCGCGGTTTTTCGGTGGAAATGGCCTGTAAAGGCTGGCAAGGCACAGTGCGACAGAGGCGGGGCCGGTGGCCCCGCAGACCGGCAAGGCACCAAGGGTTCGGGACAGGCATGAAAGCGGGGCAGATCACTGTCGGCGTCGTTGCGCTGGACCGGATCCTGTTACCCGGCGGCGGACAGGCGAGGGGCTGGCCGCAAAGGCTGGCCGAGGGCGGCGCGGCCCTGGCCGAGGGGGCAGAGGTCGTCGATCTGGCTCTTGTCGAGGCGCCGGCAGGCGTGGTGCTGGCGCGGCCGGCGCGGCTCGGCCGGGCCGACTGGCCGGCCGGGACGCCGGTCCATGTCGATCCCGTCGCCGGGCGGGCCGGGCTGTTCCTGGTGCGCTGCGGCGGCAAGCCGGCGGCCGTGGCGTCGTCCTTTCCCCTGCTGCCCGGCGCATGTCTGCCGGAGGGCGAGCCCGCGCCCGCGCAGGCGCCGGCCGGTTTTGCCGCCGGGACGCTGATCGACACGCCGGACGGGCCGCGGGCAGCGGGATCGCTGACAGCGGGCGAGGTGGTGACGACGCTGTCCAACGGCTCGCGCCCCTTGCGCTGGGTCGGGCGGCGGCGGGTCGCCGTGGTCGAGATGCTGGCGCATCCGGGTCTGCGGCCGGTCATGATCGCCCCCGGCGCGCTGGGCAATGCGCGCGATCTGGTCGTCGCGCCCGCGCAGCGGCTGCTGATCGACGACTGGCGGGCCGAAGTCTATTTCGGCGAGGATCGGGTGCTGGTCCCGGCTTGCGCGCTGGTCGATCCGCCCGCGGCGCGAACCGGGTTGCCGGCGGATGGCGTGGAGTATGTGATGCTGCTCTGCGACCGGCACGAGGTCCTCCTGGCCGAAGGCGCGCTGAGCGAAAGCTTCCATCCCGGAGAGGAGGGGCTTGCGGCGCTTGCACCGGAAGCGCGCTCGGCGCTGGCCGAGGCGGTGCCCGAGGCGGAGCTTCTGCGCCGCCGCGCGGCCTGTCCCATCCTGAAGGGGGCAGAGGCGCGGGCCCTGCGCTTGCAGGGCTAGGCGCCCGCGCAGATCGCGGACAGCATGGCGATGACCGGCGGATACCAGTCCGGGTCATAGCCATGCGCATCCTGAAGGACCGAAAGGTAGCAGGCCACCCGGCCGGTCGCGGGATTGGCCACCAGATACTGCCCGCCATAGCCGCCATGGCCGATCCAGGTGCCGTCGGTGTTGGTGTGGCTGGAATAGCGCAGATGACCGCGCGGGGCGGGCATCGGCACGCCGCCCCGCAGCGTCCGGTCGAGGAAGCTCGCCGAGCCGAAGGGCGCCCCGTCCACCCCCCTGCCCCGCCGGGCGAAGAGCGCGCCATAGCGGCAGAGGTCGCGCGGCGTCAGGCAGATGCCGCCGGAAAAGATCGGCGTGCCCGCACGGTCGGTCCCCATGTGCAGGACGCCCTCGACACCCGCCGCATCGGCCAGGTCGGCCAGCCAGGCACGCAGGGGCCGGCCGCCCCGCGCCTCGGCCGCCAGCATCAGAACATCGGTGTTGGCGCTCTTGTAAAGACTGGTCCCGCTGCGGTTCACCGTATCCGGCGCGCCCGGTGCGAGGCCGATCCCGGCCAGAAGATCGGCCATCGCGGGTTCGGGCCCGTCGGGCAGGCGCATGCCCATGGCCACCTCGTGCCGGAACACGGTGGTTCGGGGGTCGGTGTAATCCTCGTTGAAGGCGTTGTGGACGTTCATGTCCAGCGCCTCCTGCACCGTGGCGTCGCGGTAGCCGGGCCCAAGCCAGGGCAGGATCGCGCCCAGGGGTTCGTCCGGCGCGATCCGCCCCTCTTCCCACAGCCGCCCGAGGATCAGGTTCGCCGCCATCTTCGAGATCGACATGATCGCATGCGGCCGGTCGGGGCCGAAATCCGGGGCATAGGCCTCGTAGAGCAGCCGGTTCCCCTCGGTCACCGCCAGCGCCGAGAACCAGGGGCTCGAGGTCAGGCGCCGCACATCCTCGCGCGCGGGGATCGACAGGTCGGCCGACAGGCGCAGCTCGAGCACCGAGGCGGCGCGGAACCCCAGCGTGTAACGGGCGATCCGGTGCAGGCTGTGGAACCCCTGCCGCCGGTGCGGTGCGGTGTTCCAGCGCGGACGCGGGTCGGCGCCGACCGAGAGGTCGGGATTTGGATGGGTGCGCAGCTGCATGGGATGCATGGGATGACTCCTGCCATGACCGAACCTAGGCCCTGCCCGCCCCCCGGCAAGTCAGGAGGACCGGCATCGACGCGGCAGGGGTTCCCGGCTATGCTGGACGGCCAGGGTCACGGCCGCATGACGCCTTCGGTGCCCGCCCGTGGTGTGATTTCGCCCCGCCCTTGCGGCCCCTGCCCCGGGGCGGATAGAATGGCGCGGCAATCAGACAGGCGGAGAACAGGATGTCTTGGACGGACGAGCGGGTCGAGACGCTGAAGCGCATGTGGAACGAAGGCCAGTCGGCCAGCCAGATCGCCAAGGAACTGGGCGGTGTGACGCGCAACGCGGTGATCGGCAAGGTGCATCGCCTGGGCCTGTCGAACCGGGTGGGCGGCAAGGACGACGAAGAGGCCGCGCCGGCGCCGGCCCCGGCGTCGGCGCAGGCTGCGCGGCCCGATCCCGCCCCGCGCCCGGAACCGGCCCCGCGCCCCGCCGAGGCAC
>JBKBRG010000335.1:0-3598 GCA_046292325.1 Tabrizicola sp. | reverse complement strand
GCGTGATGAGCCAGGGCCGCATCCAGCAGATCGCCGATCCGAAGGAAATCTACAACAACCCCGTGAACGGCTTCGTCGCCAGTTTCGTGGGCGAGAACAACATCTTCACCGGCACGGTTGGCACGGTAGCCGATGGCATGGCGGCATTCGAGACGCCGGAGGGCACCTTCCGCGCGCGCATCGCTCCCGAGGCGCAAGGCAAGGCGCTCAAGCTTTACGTCCGGCCCGAACACACGCTTCTGACCGAAACCCCGGGCGAGAATGCGATCCCCGTCACGGTGGCCGAGGTCGCGTTCGAGGGCGCCTTCATCTCGGTTCATGCCCGCACCGAAAAGGGCATGACCATCACCGCCGAGATCCGCAACGACGGCTCGGCCACGGTGCCGGACCTCGGCGCGAAGCTGCACGCCAGGTTTGATCCGGCCCGCGCGGCGCTCTTGCCCGACGCCAACGTCAGGAGCTGACGCGATGCAGGACCTTCTTCGCCGCTATGGCCACGGCCTGACCTTCATGATGGGGCTTCTGGTCGCCTTCTGGCTGCTGATGCTGGTCATCGTGCCGAACATCACGCTGTTCGAGCAGAGCTTCCGGCCCTATCTTCCGGTGGTCGAGATCGGCGGCCCGCGCGACACCTATTCCCTGGACAACTACCTGAAGGTGTTCGACGGCAAGGTGGAAAAGTCGTTCCTCGGCTATGCCTTCACCATCCCGGTGCATGTCTACACCTTCTCGCTGACCATCTTCTATTCGATGCTGGTCACGGTCGTCTGCTTTGTGATGGCCTATCCGCTGGCCTATTACCTGGCCAAGATCGTCAACCCCAGGTCCCTGCCGACGCTGCTGCTGCTGCTGTTCATCCCGCTCTGGGTGTCCGAGGTGCTGCGGGCCTTCGCCTGGTGGATCATCCTTGCCTTCAAGGGCCCGCTCAACGCGCTGTTGCAAGGCATCGGCCTGATCGAGGATCCGATCCGCTGGACCAACATGGGCTATGCCGGCGTGGTGATCGGGCTTGTCTACACCTACGTCCTCTTCATGCTGTTCCCGGTCTACAACGCCATCCAGTCGCTCGATTCCAACCAGATCGAGGCGGCCGAGGACCTGGGCGCGCCCTGGTGGAAGATCCACTGGCGCATCGTGCTGCCCCATGCCAAGCCCGGCATCGCCTCGGGTTCGGTCATGGTGTTCATGCTGTCGGCCGGCTCGCTGCTGGTTCCGTCGATCCTGGGATCCACCACCTCGCAATGGTTCACCCAGACGATCGACCAGTGGTTCAAGGACGCGCTCGACTGGAACACGGCCTCGGCCTATGCCTTCCTCCTGCTGCTTGTCTGCACCCTGTTCGTCACGCTGGCGATGTGGCTGTTCCGGGTCAAGCTGTCGGACATCGCGAAGTAGGGGGCCGCCATGCACAGAGTCCGTCAGAACCTCGCGCATCTCTACATGGCGCTGTTCCTGTTCTTCCTGCTGGCGCCGCTGGTCGTCATGTCGGGGGCGGCGTTCAACGACAGCAAGCTGCCCTCGATCGTGCCGTGGAAGGGCTGGACGACGGTCTGGTTCACCGAGATGGTCAACGACGAGCGCATGATGTGGGCCTTCGTCAACACGCTCTGGGTGGCGCTGGCGGTGGCGGTGATCTCGGTCATCATCGGGACCGCCTCGGCCATCGTGGTCAACTCGATCTCGGGCCGGGTGCGCACGGCGCTTTACGGCCTGATGATCTCGACCATCCTGATCCCCGGTGTGGTGATCGGCATTTCCACCATGATCATGTGGACCAAGCTGGGCGGCGCGCTGTTCGGACCGGACGGCAAGCCCTGGCCCTTCATCCCGGGGCTGCATCTGTCGGTCCTGGGGCAGGTGAGCTACATTGCCGCGATGGTGATGCTTCTGGTGCTGGCGCGGCTGCAAAGCTTTGACGCAGGCCTGGAAGAGGCGGCGCTGGACCTCGGGGCCAGCCACGCGCAGGTGATGCGGCGGATCCTGTTGCCGCACCTTTACCCGGCGATCGGGGCCGGGGCGGCGGTGGCCTTCTTCCAGTCGATCGAGAACTTCAACGTCACCCAGTTCACCCGGGGCGGGGCCGACACGCTGACGGTCTATGTCTTCTCGAAGGTGCGGTCCGGGATCACGCCGACGATCAACGCGCTGGCCTTCCTTCTGATCTGCGTGACCCTGGTGCTGGCGCTGGTCTACGAGGTCAACCGTCGCCGCAAGGCAAGGATCGAGGCAGAGCGCGAGGCCGAGGCCCGGCGCGCCGAGGCGGCGCTGCTCTGACCGGCCGCAATCCGCGGGCCGCGTCGCTCCTTGCCCGGCCTGCCGGGCGAGGCGGCGACAGCGGTGCAGGACGGGCTATCCGGGGTTGGCGGCGCGGTTGACGGGTGGCCAACGTCCGGGGCCGGGGCATTGGACTTGCCGGGGTGCCGGGGCGGTCCCGCCCGGGCGGGCGCGGTCAGAGCCCGTCGGTCAGCGCCGCGCAGAGCGGCGAGCCCGCGTCGCAGAGGCCCTCGATCACGTCGAAGTGGTGCCGTCCCGGCTCGACGGTCCAGGGACAGGCCCATTCCTCGGCCAGGACGCGGGCCTGCCACAGGAAGGCCGGGCGTTCGCCCGCGCCCACCCAGACATGCGCGCTGACCCCGTCGCGGAGGCGCTGCCGGGCCGGGCTTTCCGCGGCGACTTCGGTCTCGTCCAGTTTCAGGGTCGCGTTCATCCCGGTCGCCATGAGCGGCCCCAGCTCTGCCAGGGGCGAGATCGGCACCACCCGGGCCACCGGAACCGGGATGTCGGCGCAGCCCATGCGGGCCGCAAGATGCCCGCCGGCGGAATGCCCGGTCACCACCACCGGACCGGGCACTCGGGTGCCGACGAACCAGGCGGCCCGGGCGATCTCGGCCGTGATCTCGGCGATCCGGGCCGCCGGGGCCAGCGTGTAGCCGGGCATCGCCACCGCATAGCCGCGGGCCAGGGGGCCGGCGGCGAAATGCGACCAGTGCGATTTCGAGAACAGGTGCCAGTAACCGCCGTGAACGAAGATCACCACGCCCTTGGGCGGCCCGTCGGGCAGGAACAGGTCCAGCCGCTCGCGCGGGGAGGGGCCGTAGGCGAGATCCAGCTCGGCCCGCCGACCCATGGCCTGCCGGAAGGCCCCGGCGGCTTCGGTCCAACGCTGCGGATAGGCGGTGGCGCCGGGGATGAAGGCGCCGTTCGCATAGTCACGGTCTGGGTCGGGCCAGCGATAGGGGGGCAGGGTCACGGGCATGCTCCGGTCAGGCTCGGCAGACTGTGCCCAGCCGTCCGGTCGGCGGCAAGGGGTGCGCGCCGTCATTCTTCTGTTACAAAACCGTCGCACATGCTTCACCATGGCGGTCTAGAGCAAGATGGGCGATCGCCCCTGGTGGCGACACGGAGCAGGTCATGGATGACATTCGGGCGGCAGCATCCGCCGTGGAACAGGCGACGGCGAAGATCTCGGCGCGGGGTGTGCAGGTCCATTACGGGCAGACCCACGCGCTGAAGGACGTGGACGTGGATATCCTGGACCGGGCGGTGACGGCCTTCATCGGGCCTTCGGGCTGTGGCAAGTCCACCTTCCTGCGCTGCC